>CAXGZM010000023.1:0-16500 GCA_964014165.1 uncultured euryarchaeote
GTTAGGCGACAGCATGGCCGATGCGGTGAAGGGACTGATGGACCGAATCACCAACGATGACCCCGAGACGCGCGGACAGCAACTTTGGGTCATGTTTGCGTTGGCCATGTTTCTGGTGGCCACGCTCAACTGGTACGCTTACGTTCGTGAACCCGAGGTCATTGAAGTCCGCCAGCTCCTTGAGTACAAGAACGAGGTCGTAAAGGTCCAAGGGACCCTCATCTCGTGGGTCGAAGACCCTTACGCTTCGGGGGACGACCGGGTTGACGCCATCATTGACGACGGCACCGGCGTGGTCGAATCACGATGGTACCGGCCCGGCAACATGCCGCCCATCGGAACGACGGTGACCGTCATGGGCGACGTCATTGAATACGATGGAAGGGTTTGGATTCAGTCCCTCGGGGCCGGCGCCATGGAATGGACGACCTCCGACCTTCCTGAAATCGAACGGCTGGCCATTGCCGATGTTGCACAGGATCCCTTTGCTTACGAGGGCGAAGTCATCCAACTGACCGGGTTCATCGGGGAGTCCATCGCACCGGACGCCACCTTCACCTCGGCTTATTTGGGCGACCACCCGAACTACGGCAATTCGGAACACCAAATGCACCTCATCATCCGGTCCGCTATCGGGCAGTGGGTGGAAGCCACCTCGAAGGTCGAAGTCCAAGGTATTCTGACCTACCAGCAGCGGGATTTGCGCTGGAGCCTCCACGTTCAGGGCCCGGAGATTCTCGTTGACCGCAATCACGTGGTCAACGTACCGCAGCTCGACTGGAACGCAGAGGCCACGTGGTCCTATCAATCCGGTCAAACGGTCACCATGACCGGTGTCCTTACCACCTCCGAGACCGACTGGCGACTGTACGGTCCCAGCGGCAATTCGATTTGCGTGCTGCCGACGCAAGCCGATCGAGCGAGCGAAGAAACCGGTTCCATGCACAACACCCTCCAAACCGTTGAGGGTCGTTTGATGTGGTCGGAAACCGAGTCGGGTTGGTGCATCGATGCCAACAACGGCGCCTCACCTGCGCTGGTCAATCCCGAAACGCCGATCAGCTTGATGGCCATGCTTTCCGCAGACCCCGTGGGCATGGTGTCCGACCCCGATGCGGTCTACACCCTGTCGGCCTACGTGAAGTACGCCGTTGAACCGGGCGTTGAAAACGAGGAGGCGTACTTTGTCGATGCGGCCTCGTACACCCCGGGTTGGACCACGGTGGCCGTCACGGTCCCCGGCCCTCGAACCATGTGGCTGGAAACCGGGCAGAACATCATCGCCAACGTTTCCGTGGCATGGGACGACGAGGACATGCGCGTCCGACTCATCGTTCACGACTTCGAGCTTGGCACCGTGCCTGCTGCGCGCACCCTGCTGTGGGACGACGGTGCCACGCAGTGGAGTTATGCAAGGGAGCAAAACGTCCTGATCAACGGAAAGGCGACCGAGATTGACGGCCAGTGGCACCTCGTTCGAGACGGCTCCAACGATTCGATGGTGCTCAACCTCCAGCCTCAAGCCATCGGTGTAGACGAATACCATGCCAACCAGTCCATGACCTGGTCGGGGAGGTTGCGGCAGGTGCAGAGCGACGACGGCATGAGCCTTGTCTACACCCTTGATCAAGCCGACGTGCTTGACAGCGATGGGGATCGTCTGGGCGATACGCTCGAAGACACCATCGGCACCTCACCAACATCCGAAGATTCCGATGACGACGGCGTGGACGACCGCACGCAATACGTGAATGAACAAGCCTGAGGTGAAGAGCATGCTTGAGGGGTACTTTTTGGACTTGGCGTGGCTTTTAGGCGCCTTGTTCTTCGGCGTCATGCTGGGTTCCCTGACCGGTTTGATTCCTGGTTTTCACGTCAACAACGTGGCTCTCATTCTTCTCGCACTCAGTCCCGCCCTGCTGGAATTGGGAATCCCCCTCGCTTCCGTTGCGGCGATCATCGTGGCGACGGGAACCGTTCACACCTTCCTGAATTACATCCCATCAGCGCTGATAGGAGCGCCGGACGGTGACACGGCCCTGTCACTTCTCCCGGGCCACCGCATGCTGCTCTCGGGCAACGCAGCCCGAGGGGTGGCCTGGTCGGCGCGCGGTTCGCAACTCGGCCTCTTTCTTTCCTTGCCGCTCATCGTCCTCGCTCGAATTGCGTTTGGACCCGAGCTCGGTTGGTACGAAGACCTTCGTTCGGTCCTCCCCTTTGTGTTGCTCACCATCTCGTTCTTGTTGTTGGCCACCGAGACCACGCGCCTTGACTGGCCTTCCTGGTTGCAGCGGATGACCCGAGGAAAACTCGGGCGAGATTCTCGATTCGCAGGTTTCCTTGCAGCCACGGCGTTCTTCCTTCTCGCAGGCATGTACGGTTGGGGTGTGTTCACCCTGCCCGCTCGCTCACCGGTTGGCATGCCAGATGCCAGTCTGCTCTTGCCAAGTTTGGCGGGGCTGTTCGGCATCGCAAACCTCCTCGACATCTACGCCACCACCTCGCATCTTCCGCCCCAACGAGAAAATTGGGCCTTACCACCGGCACGGCCGCTCGTGGTGCCGTGTTTTTGGTCGAGCGTCGCCGGTGCATCGATGGGCGTGCTTCCCGGCATGACGGCCTCGCAAGCCACCGTCTTGGTGATGGGTGGGCGGAACCTCGCCGCCAAAGCACAAGGGAAGCAAGGGTACGGCATGGATTGGGAGACGCGTCGACTCACCGAACTCAGCGACGATGAACTGTTGGAAATCGCAAAGGCAGAAGCCGATGAAGGCGTTGAAGGTCCACAAACGAAACAGGACTTGGAAGTGATTGCTTTACTCTCGGCGACCAATACAGCAGTTACGGTCATGGTTCTTGGGTTCCTCTACATCATCAGCCGGTCCCGTTCAGGAGCAACGCTGGCGCTGAAAATGATGTACCCCATTGAAACATGGTCGTCGCTTGAGCCGACCTCCGATTTCATTCGCTTGTTGGCGGTCACCCTCGCTGCAGGCTTGCTCGCCGTGCCCATGATGCGTTATGTTGGCATGGGCATGCTTCGCCTTCACGCTGCCATTCCCCTTCAGCAAATGGTCATGGGCGTCATTTTGTTTGTCGTGGCGTTGGTCTGGCTTTCAACGGGCTTTGTCGGCATCGGCGTGCTCATCGTCGGTACCATCATCGGTTTGCTCCCGCCCCGTATTGGCATTCGACGTTCGCACGGCATGGGCATCATTTTGGTGCCCATCATGATCTACACCTTCGCTCAAAAATTCGACAGTTTTGGCTTTATTTGAACAACGGACGTGAACACGATGAAGAACACCTTGACCGCCACCAGCCTGATTCTCCTCTTCCTGATTTCTCTGACATCGCCGATGGCGACCACCCTCGCCGACACGTCAACCCCAAACCAAGCGGGGCGCTCTACCGCATGCTCAGGCTATGTCTGCCTCAACGAAGTGATTCCCGATCCCGCCGGCCGAGATGATGGAACCTACCCCCAAGGCGAGTGGTTTGAACTCTTCAACAACGGTACGGTCGCCGTCGACATCACCGGTTGGAAGGTCACCACCAGCGCTTCGAAAACGCTGAATTTTGACGCCAACACGATCGTCGGCTACCAAGCAGGAAACAGCTCCACCTGGACGATCTCACCCGGCGACTACATGGTCATCGCTCGAAACGGCAACTCCAACTTTTACATGACCAACGCCGGCATGTCGATGACGCTGGTGGACAACAACAACAACAACCTCCACCAGGCGACGTGGGGGAGCGTCAACTCCGGGAAGAGCTACGAACAGAACCCCACCAGCGCCACCGCCAACTGGATTTCAACCAACAACCCGACACCGGGTGAAGTGAACACGGCCAGTGGCAGCAATGCACTCATCCCCGGTGACATCATCATCACGGAAGCGATGCCAAACCCGTGGCCTTCGGACGACAACGCCACGTGGCCCGGCGGTGAATGGGTTGAAATCCTGAACACGGGCAATGCAGACATTGACTTGACGGGGTATTCCATTGAGGACGCTGCGGGCAACGTGCTCTCCTTCAATGGCAGTCATTTGGTCAACGCCTCGCAGAGCATGATGATTGCACCCGGTGAACATCGCATCGTGGCGGTCAACGGCACCAGTTCGTACGGGGTGCTCAACAACGGCGTCGAATCGCTGACACTGAAGTGGCCCAACGGAAGCCGATCTCAGGAGATTTCGTGGTCGTCGACGTTGGCTGGCTTTTCATTGATGGAATCCACCACGCCCGGCTCGCCGTGGGCGTATGCACCCTACCCCACACCCGAAGGCATGAACCCGCTGCCGTTGGAACTCATGCCGCGTCAGGTGGGCGACGTCCAGATGACGGAAGTGTTGTCCAACGCCACCAGCGACGGTGCGTCGTTCCCGAATGGCGAATGGATCGAACTTCACAACACCGGTTTGGGTTCCATTGACCTCATGGGCTGGAGCATCATGGACGGCATGGGCAACCTCACCTTCCTCGACCCGGGCACCTTGGTGTTCAATTCCACCCAGGGGTCAACGGTCATTGATCCGGACGGACGACGCATCGTACAGTTCACCTCCTACACCCAACTGTGGGACTACCACAACCACCTCTTCCTTCGCGACATGACCGAACAAGTGGTCGACACCGCCCACTACACCACGGACTACGGCGAGGACATGGCGCTGGTCCGAGGCAGCAATGCGGCTGACGCATGGACGCCTGCCCCCTGGAAGACGCCGGGTCAGCCCGAACCGGGCACCACCCCCTCGGCCACCACCGTGCGCTTTTCGGAAATCCTCCCGGATGCGGTGGGTTCCGACAGTCAAACCTGGCCCAAAGGAGAATGGATTGAACTCTACAATTACGGCACCATGGACGTTGACGTCGCCGGGTGGAAACTCCAAGCAGCCTCGAGAACCTTGACGCTGCACGAGTACAACATGCCACTTCAAGACACGACGATGGTCAAGGCAGGCGAAGCTGCGCTCGTGGCGCTGAACGGGACGAGCAGTTTCTACCTCAAGCACACCTCAGCCGACTCCATCGGCCTGGTGGACGCATCGGGTTCTGCCGTGGACACCATCGCATGGTCTGACACCGTTGAGGGTGAATCCCTTGTTGCCCCCAACAGCACGCACGCCGGCGTCGGACCCAACGCCACCAACGCCACGGGAAATTGGATTCAATCAGCTTGGGCAACGCCGGGTGAAGTCAACCCCGTCTGGAGCGCCTACAGCGGCTCAACCTCGCTGGCCATCACGGAAGTCCTTCCGTATTGCAACGACGACTCAATTGAACCCACCGAGGATTGGGTCGAGGTCCACAACACGGGGTCCACGCCGCTCAACGTCAGCCGATGGTCGGTTCTCAACGCCGACGGCGACCGCCGATTCATGCGGATGGACAGCCTGTGGGCCGCTGCCAACACCACGGCAAAAGAGGTGCTGGACCCGGATGAACGCGCCGTCTTCATGATGGACGAATACATCTTGACTGGGCTCGGCGATGCCTTCCAACTGCTCCACCCTGACGGCGATTCGGTCGCAGGAGCATCGTGGACGGTCATCACCGACTGCCAAACACTGATGCCCGGAGAAACACCCAGCAGTGACTGGACGCACACCCTTTGGCCAACCCCGGGTGAGGCAGAGCCCAACCCCTCCGACTTTGCCACGAAGGATGACCTCCGATTTACCCGGTTCATGCCCTCGGCCTCGACCAGCATTTCCTCCGACATGGAATTCATCGAACTCGCCAACCAAGGCCAAGACCTGGCGGTGCTCAACGGCTGGACGTTCAGGACCACCACGGGTGCCTCCAGCACCTACAACGCCACCATCACCAGCCTGATGATTCAACCCGGTGAAACGGTGGTGCTCGCCAACGATGCCGACGCATTGGGCGTCTACGAAGACGGAACCGTGATCGACCTCGGTGGCGTCCTCGACCGAACCTTCTACTTCCCCAACTCGGGTGCTGCCCTCCAGCTCCTTGACAGCGCTGGAAATCAAGCGGACACCCTGGTGTACGGCAACGGACCCGTGGATGTGTCGGGCTGGAACGGCATTGCGCTGGCAGAACCCATCGCCAATCTTGACAACCTGATCTATCTTCGTGGAAGCGGCTGCGGCGACACCCCGGACACCGACACCGTGGACGACTGGCACGAGCAGTGGAGTCGCCTGGGAGGCAGCACCTTCTGTTTTGACACCAGCGTCTCGGCCACGGGAACCATCACCCCTCTCATCGGGCCAGAACACGGCCTCGTTGACCTGCTGGCGTGGATTGACAGCGCCACGGACTCGCTCCACGTTCACATGTACCTGCTGCACGAGGTCCACCTCGTCGAAGCCATGATCAACGCGCAGAACCGAGGTGTGAACGTCACGGTGGTCTTGGACTACGGTGACAACTGGTGGAACCAATACGACCTCGATACCCAGCGAGGGATGGCCACCGAAATGTTGGCCGCCGGTGTGGATGTCAACTGGTTTGGCGATACCGGTGAAAACCCCTACGCCTACATCCACAGCAAGGTGGCCGTCAAGGACGCAGAGAGCGTTTGGATCGGTTCAGGCAACTGGAAATCCTCCTCGCATCCAGCACCGAATGAGGCTGGCAACAGGGACTGGGGTGTCCTCGTGGACGATGCTGACCTTGCCGACGTGGTGCTCAACCACCTCGCCTTTGACGAAAACGGCGCCAAAGACCACATCACACCCGTTGTGGCCTCGGACGCACCGTCCGGTTGGTCCATGCCAAGTTCCACGGCCATCGTAGGAGAGACAGCACCCGGCATCACGGGCGATTTCGAGGCGAACCTCTTGGTTTGCCCTGACAACTGCATCGATGAACTGGTCAAGGCCCTCGACGGTGCAGAGGACGAACTCCTGCTCTCCCTCCAGTACCTTGACATGGATTGGTCGTGGGGTTGGGGCGACAATCCGCTCTTGGAGGCGCTGGAAAGTGCAGCAGAACGCGGCGTTCGTTTGCGATTGATCCTCAACGGCGCCTACCTGGACGAAGACATCCAAAGCGTCGTTGACCGCTTCAACGAAGAATGGAACTTCACCCTTGGCTATGACACGTCCGCCATCGTCATGAGCAGCGACGAGCAGGTCACCAAGCTTCACAACAAAGGGGTCATCATCGACGGTGAACACGTCCTCGTGTCCTCCATCAACTGGGGAGATTCTGCGCTGGTCCGAAACCGGGAGATGGGTTTGATGATCTCAAGCGAAGCCGTCGCTAACGTCTACATCGCTTCGTGGTACGAAGACTGGAACCGGCTGGACAACACCACCGACACCGACCAGGACCGGCTGCTGGACCACTGGGAAGTTGAGCACGACCTCACGCGCACCCAACGCAGCGTGGTGGGTGAAAGCACCGTCGATGAATCCATGCTCGACGGCGACGATGACGGCCTCACCAACTACGCCGAACAACTGCACGGAGGTGACCCCAACAGCGCCGACACGGACGGTGATTGCATCAACGACGGTTTGGAAGTGGCGTGGGCGCAGGCCACGGCCCTCAACGACAGTGTCGTCGACGTTTCACCGACCGACGCACTGACCCTGCGGGATGCCGACGGCGACGGGCAAGAGGACCACGAACAACTCGGCTGTGATCTCGCCGGCGTGGACATTGAACCGGTTGAACAGAACGATACGACCGGCACTTCCGATGATGACGATGGTGATGGTGTCCTCGACGAGAACGACGAATGCCCCGGAACCCCAGCAGGCGTTGCAACGGATGCCAGCGGCTGTTCGTCCCAGCAGCGCACCGAACTGGTGGAGGACAGCACGGACAGCACCACCGGCGACGCAGCGCAATCGTTCTTCCTGACCTTGATGGTGCTTGCACTTTTGCTTTCAGGTGGAGCCTATGTCGTTCTTCGCAACATGCGAGCAGAATCTGAAGATGTCAAAGACGCCATCAGCGAAGCGGCCTTTGCCGATGCAGCAACGACGACGGTGTCAAGCGAGAACTGGCAGCAGCCCGTGTTGAACGCCAGCCCGTCGGGCATCACGCCCGAGATGCTCGCCCAAGTTCCCGGGTGGACCGCCGATGTCATTGAGCAATACATGGCCCAAGGTTGGTCGTTCGAGCAGCTGGTGACGTACTACCAAGAACAAGTTGCCCAACATGCACAAGAAGAGCAACATTGAAACGGGACCTTGGCGAGACCGTAGCGATAGCCATGGAGATTCGCAGCAGCAATCCTGTCCTCAGCAACAAGTTCTGGAGCAACCTCACCGGGACCGACCGGATGACGGTCGACGGTTCCATGAAGAAAATCGGCTACCTGCTCTCCTTGACCATCGTCTCGGCCCTGGTAACCGCCGTGTTGGGCATGAACGCCCTCAACAACGGCACCGGTGGTTTTTTCATCGGCGCTTCAATGGGAGTCGGCTTCCTTGGTGGGTTCATGGTTGCGATGATCGTCTTCATCACCCGCCCTCAAAACCCTGCGGCGTTGATGAGCATCTACGCCATCCTCGAAGGCATGGCCATCGGTGCCATGTCGCTGGTGGCCGAAATGACGGCGTACAACGGCATCGCCCTCCAGGCCGTGTTTGGCACGATGGCCATCACCGGAACCATGTACCTCATGTACGCCTCTCGCATCCTTCGACCCACGCCCACCTTCAACAAGATCGTGTTCGGATTGGTGATGAGCATCGCGCTCCTCTACATCACCTCCTTCGTGCTTCAACTGTTCACGCCCTACGACGTGCCCTTCCTCCACAGCTCCGGAGCCATCGGCATCGGTGTGACGGCCTTCATCTTGGTCGTCGCAGCCCTCACCCTCATCACCGACTTTGGCTTCATTGAATCCGGCAGCCGATACGGCGCACCCAAGAACATGGAGTGGTACGCCGCCTTCGGCATTTTGATCTCCGTGGTCTGGATTTACATCGAAACCCTCAGGCTGCTCTCAAAACTTAACGCCTACAGGGAATGAGTGCGATGACCCGGAGCATCCCCTCCATCGACTTCCGGCTGGCGACGTCTGCCTCTGAAGCAGAACGACAGCAGTTCGTTCGTGAAGTGGGAGATGCGCTCAAGGACATCGGTTTCTTCGCCCTCACCCATCACGGCATCCCTCGTTCACTGATCGACGAAACCTATGCGCAATGCGATGCGTTCTTTGATTTGGATGAGCCAACCAAGCGGCTCTACCTGCAACCCGGTATCGGCCACCAGCGCGGCTACACCGCTTTTGGGGTGGAACACGCCAAGGACAATCCAGCGCCCGACCTCAAGGAATTCTGGCAGACCGGGCGAGCCTATCCGGAAGACGGTACGACGCCAACCTACCCGCGGAACGTGTGGCCCACGGCGCATGTCGAGGGGTTCCAATCCATCACTGAAGCGTTGTTCTCCGGCATGGAATCCCTCGCACAACACCTGCTCGCTGCCTGTTCAGAGTACCTCGGTAAACCTCGAGCATGGCTCCCGGAGATGTCAAACGAAGGCAACACCATCATGCGAATGATCCACTATCCACCGCTTGACGAGTCAATGCCCGAAGGCGCAGTCAGGTCAGCGGCTCACGAGGACATCAATTTCATCACGCTCTTGGTCACGGCCACGGCTGACGGTCTCGAAGTCATGGACCATGACGGCTCTTGGATTCAAGTCAAAGGCGACCAGGATGCGATCATCGTTGATTCCGGAGACATGCTCCAGAACTTGACCAACGGGTTGTTCAAGTCCACCACGCATCGAGTCGTGAACCCCAAAGACGCCAATTCTCGCCGCTATTCCATGCCGATGTTTGTTCATCCACGGAATGAAATCGACTTGACCCCGCACCCTGATTTTGTCGCCATGACGGGCGGAGAGCCACGCTACGCCTCCATCAATGCCGGCGACTACCTTCACCAGCGACTGGTCGAAATCGGCCTCATCTGAGGGATTGCCGTGCAGGTTCAACATCTCGTTGATGCAGTGGTGGCTGGAACATCGCAACCTGCTTCAGACCTCAGACGCTTCGTCGAGGGTGTGGCCAATGCCACGGTCTCAACGGAAGAAGCAACGTCGTGGCTCAAAGCCGTTCACCGGCACGGCATGCCAACCGCAGACACCGTGGTGCTGACCAGAGCGATGATCGACTCCGGTGCGAGCCTCACATGGGGTGAGGGACCACCGGTGGTTGACAAACACAGCACCGGAGGCGTGGGCGACAAGATGTCACTGATGCTGGCACCTGCACTCGCAGCAGCGGGCTGCCGCGTGCCCATGTTGGCAGGTCGAGGACTGGGCCATACGGGCGGGACGATTGACAAATTGGAGGCCATACCGGGATTCAACTGCGCGCTCACGCCCGAGGCCATGATGGAAGCCGTGGAGGCCGTCGGATGTTGCATCGCCGTCCAAAACGATGCCATTGCACCGGCGGACGGTGTGCTGTATGCCATTCGGGATGTCACCCACACCATCGATAGCGTGCCGCTGATCACCGCCTCCATCATCTCAAAGAAGGCCGCCGAAGGACTCGAAGCCTTGGTCCTTGACGTGAAGACCGGGAGCGCGGCCTTCATGAAAACAGCAGAGGATGCTCGGGAACTTGCCCGGTCAATGGTCCAAACGGCAGAAGGTTTGGGCATCAACACCGTCGCTCAACTGACCGCTATGGACCAACCGATTGGCACCCACGTTGGCAACGCCCTTGAGGTGGTGGAAAGCATCCGTGTTCTGCAAGGCGAGGGTTCGCCCGATACGCGAGAACTGGTCGTTCTTCAGGGAGCCGCCTTGTTGACCATGACCGGCGTTTGTGGAGATGTCGCGGAAGCACGTCATGCCATGGAAGCAGTGCTGACAAACGGTACCGCTCTTGAACGGTTTCGAGCCATGTGCGTCCAGCAGGGCGTGGAGCCTGAGGTGGCTTCCGCTTTGGTCAATCATCCCGAGCGCGTGGTGGGCGTGGCAGATTTCCAAACCAGTATGCTGGCAGAACATGACGGGTACGTGCAGAGCTTCGACGCCATGAAACTCGCACAGCTTGCCCGCCAGCACGGTGCTGGCCGCTTCGCCTTGGACGACGAGATCGACCCGTTGGTGGGAGCCATCATCGACGCACCCGTAGGTCAAACGGTGAGAAAAAACGATCCGCTGTTGACCTTTTATCACAATCGAGCGCTCAGCGATGACGAATTGTTGATGCTGAAATCACTGGCCAACGTTTCCGTTCAACCACCGGTTCTCTCCCACCGATTGCTCGAGGTGATTGATTCCACCTCAACGAAGGCGTGATAAAGGGGATGCTTGTCGCCCACCTTGCCGATTTAGCTTAGCTGGTGGAGCGTGGGACTGTTAATCCCAAGGTCGTGGGTTCGAGCCCCACAATCGGCGTAAATCACCTTGCAGGACCCCGATTTTGGGGCCTGACCCGTCCATCGATCACTCGATGCATCGTTTCGAAACATCGCCGGGAAATCTTCATGTTGAAGGCCGGATATTTACTCTATGAAGGACATGGCAATGCACCGCCGCCTCGGCATCGGATGGGTCCTCGCCGTCCTGGTGATGGCACCCCTTGCAGGGTGCATCAGCGGAGATGCACCCACGTCAACAACCCTCGCTGAGCCGCTCGATGCGCAAGAGAGCCCCTGCAGCATCGGATCGGTTTCAACGGTACAATCCATGACCAGCATCACGGTCAATGGCGTCGAGAGGGTGTTCCGATTGACCGCCCCCGAATCAACCCCCGGGACGGCGCTTCCCATCGTGATCGCATTCCACGGTGGGGACGACGACGGCGGGGATTTTCAGCAGCAAGCTGAATTTGACCAACTCGCAGAGGATGAGAAGTTCATCATGGCCTATGCCATTGCAGAAGACGACCGGACCGCAGCGGAAGGAGAGTGGTTCCTCAACACAGCAGCCACGTCCAGAGAGGACAATGACTTCGCCGAAGCCATCGTCGATGAACTCGCGCTGGCCTATTGCATCGATGAAGACCGATTGTACGCCATTGGCTATTCGCTGGGCTCCATGTTTACCTACGAAGTCGCATGCCAGCTCAACCACCGATTTGCCGCCGTCGCGTCCTTTGCAGGAACCATGCCTGTCGCTCCTGAGACCTGTGAACTGCAAGGCAACATGGGGGTGCTCCACCTTCATGGAAAACTCGACTACATCATCGACTATGACGATGATTGGGAGTGGAAGGACGGCGAACACGAAGGCGTAGGGACGATGAGCAGCGTCCCCGGTATGATTGACGCATGGGCTGCACGAGCAGGCTGCGATGACGAAAGCGTTGACGCCGATTTCTTCCTTGAACACATCACGCACACCGGTTGTTTTGGCGACACGAGGGTGGAACACTACGGCATCGAGTTTGGAGAGCACTCCTGGCCTGAAGAGGTGGACGGGACACCCACCTACGAACTGATGTGGGATTTCCTGAACGATTTTACCAACCGCTGATGAGCCGCCGGGCGTCAATCACGGGACGCCATCACGAGCGTCTGCCCCGGGGATTCCTCTGACGGATAGACACCCCAGTACGCCTCACGTGCTTCTTGGTTCACCTGCATGCACAATTCCACATCGCCAGGGCGGTCGGGCATCGTTTGCGTGCCGTTCAAGTGCTCGATCATCGGTGGAATGTTGGACAGGTTGACCACGCCCCAGCCCACTTGGGTGCAGGGCGCTACCGGAGAGATTGGCATGGTCCCGGCGGACGGATCCCAGGTCGAAAAGGATGGATACCATGCGGAGAGGTTCAGCGCGTTTCGGACCACGGCATTGGTGATGGCTGCTTCCGTGCCCGCGTTGGGGTTGCTGTCGGGCCAAACACCGTTGACCAACATACCAGCACGGTCTTCACTTGAGGCTCCCGACCCCATGTCGCCGACTTCCGTGCGGAGATGCTCGAGTACGAAGGAGAGAATACCGGCCGTTCGAGGGGTCGCAAAAGAGGTCCCGGAAGTCTCGTGGTAGCCGTCCACGTCATCGTGGTTGGGCAGCACCTGCGTCCAGTCCGCTGCGATATCGGGATAGGAGCCGCTCATCGTTTCTTTCTGGTCGTCGCCTTCCTCGGCGTAGCCAGCAATTCCGATGGACCACGGTGGACCGGCCGTTGCATCCTGTACGGCGGGCGAAGGGGTGTTGTCCGCTGCACCGGTGTGAATCTTGTTGTTGACCACGACCGTCTGGTAGGTGCCGGTCTCGATGCCGGGGACCGGTAGCGAACCAATGGCCCCGAAGGAGGTCGTGACGATGTCAACCAGCGGCTGGTTTCCAGCAGCCAACACCGCTTCGGTTGAGAAACCCTCAACAAAGAAAATCACGGCGTCAGGGTTGGCATCGAGAACAGCACCGGTAACCGCCGTGCCGTGGCCGTCAGAGGGGTCGTCCAGAATGTGGATGTTGGTGCCCCCATCGGGGGATGTTCCGATGATTTTCGTCCCTTTGAAGTACACAATGTCCGACGTGGTGATGGTGTCCCAGCAGACTTCCTTGTCCGCCTCGTACCGTTCCTGCCAGGTTCCTTCAAAGGTCGGCTCGCAAGTGATCGTTACACCCAGCCCGTCCAACAACCAATCGGGGTAGACTTCCTCGGTGCGGAAGTGGTCGTGGTAGACGTTGATGCCCGTGTCGATGGGTGCAACCACCGAGTAAGGGCGCCAATCCGATGAGGGTGGCTGTCCGTTGGTCACCGTGTTGGCAGGAGCATCGTCCTCGCCAAGAAGGATGCCAGCGCCCAAGATCAGGCCGAGCAAGAGAGCCAGCATCAGCAAAGCCGCACCCACGCGCCGTTTTCGCACCAGAGCGACGTCGTCGGCGACCAGCAAGCCCGCACCGACCACTTCCAGAGCATCGACGACGGACATGGGAATTCCTCATCGGTCTTCTTGAAGAAGGTATGCCCAACGGGGTGTTCATTCCCATTCAATGGTCCCGGGTGGCTTATGGGTAATGTCGTAGACCACCCTGTTGACAGCACCCTTCACCGTGTTGGTGATGCGGGTGCTGATTTTCTGGAGAACCTTGTGAGGAATCTCCGAATACCGAGCGGACATGCCATCCATGCTTTGCACGGCACGAACCACGATGGTTTCCCCGTAGGCCCGCACGTCACCGTGGACGCCAACGCTTCGAACAGGAAGAAGAGCGGCAAAATACTGCCAAGGAATCTCCATCTCGCCGCGTTCAGCTGCCGCTTCGAATTCCTCTTCGACGATGGCACAGGCCTCTCGCACGACCGCAACACGCTCCGGTGTGAGTTCACCAAGGGTTCGGACGGCGAGGCCTGGCCCCGGGAAAGGTTGCCGTTCTGCGACGTTGATCTCAAGTTTCCGAGCCAGTTCACGCACCTCGTCTTTGTAGAGTTCACGAAGTGGTTCGACAACACTGAGGGTCATGTCCTCGGGAAGCCCGCCGACGTTGTGGTGGGACTTGATGGTGTCACGAACGCCACCTCCGGATTCAATCCAGTCGGGAGCAATGGTGCCCTGGACGAGGTATTTCGCCCCGCATTTTTTCTGCTCGTCCTCAAAAATCCGAATGAACAGTTCACCGATGACCTTGCGCTTCTGCTCAGGTTCAGTGACGCCCTTGAGCGCTTCGAAATATCGGTCAGCCGCTTTGACGGTGATGAGGTTGATGCCCTGCGCTTCAAGCAAGGCTTCGATTTGTTCGGTTTCGTCCTTCCTCATGAAGCCCGTGTCAACGTACACGCAGTGAAGCAAGTTGCCCACGGCTTGGTTTGCAATCACGGCGGCAACGGTCGAATCAACCCCGCCGGAGCAGGCAATGATGGCCACGTCGTCAATGGTCGCTTTGAGGGATTCAATGCTTTCAGCAATGAATTCCTCAGCGTCGAACATCTCAGGCACCGCCGTTGACTTCCTTGTCTTGGGCCTTCACGCGGTCGATTTGGTCAAGCTTGTTCTGCTCAAGAGCAGCAGCGTACTTGGCGTTCGAGAGGGCGAGCATCTGCACGGCAAGGTAGCCGGCGTTGTCGCCGCGGTCAACACCAACGGTCGCCGCCGGGACGCCGGGTGGAAGTTGAGCGATGGAAAGCAAAGAATCGTAGGGAACACGACCGCCACAAGGGACACCGATCACCGGCTTGGTGGTCAACGCTGCGACCGCACCGGGGAGCGCTGCAGCCAATCCGGCCATGGCGATGAAGACGGAGCATCCGTCGTCAATGGCGTCGCCGACGATTTGTTCAACGAACTTCGGCGAACGGTGAGCGGAGGCCACACGCAGCTGGTAAGGTACGTCGAAGTGTTCCAAGATTTTCGTGCACTTTTGGGCAATGGGGAGGTCAGATGAGGACCCCAACAAAATGGTTACATCCATGCACATCCGCCGTCGCGGATGGTTCTTTATGATGACTGATTCAACCCATGAGCGCCGTTGGCTCATTCTTCTTGGCGGTGGACATCTGAACGGGAGGCAAAGGCAGCAAAATCAATGCCCATGTCGCCAGCCTTGGGTGAGGCCTCGGCGGGACAGAGCCGCTCGAAAAACACGAATGTGGCGCCGTTGAGAAGATCCCCGTGCAAGGTCAGCACGGTACCGTCTTCCGTGGCTTTCGTGGCGATGACCCCGTTGGTCCAGCGTCCGTTGACGATGCGCCAGCCGGAAAGGGCGTCGATCGGAACGGGAACGGCGACGTCCCAAGGGAGGCGAAACGTGGGTGCACTGCAGGATGCCAGATGATTGAGGCTGACGTACATCGTGGCAACGCTACCGAAGACCAGACCGTACACCACCCACCAATAGGTCGCAAGGTCGAGCGCAAACAGCATGGCGAGAAGAACACCGGCAGATGTCAAACTTGCCGTCGCCAATTGCACGCGTCCGTCCAACAATGCGGATTTCCGCTGCCCCACCCCGCTGACGAAGGCCAGGACCAACAGAACGAGTGCAACCGCCGCCAAGGTGAGCCGGTGTTGCTCGTACCGGTCAAACAGCGACATGAGGACCATGAACCCAACCGGGAGCAGCGCCCAAGCGAAGGCGAGAAGCGTCACCGTGTAGTGATGCTCGTCCTCGGCTTCCACCCATTCATCAGGGAGTTCATCCACAACCAACGGTCGAGGGAGGATGGAATAACCCTTCCTCACTCGTCGTAGGGATGACGCAAGCAAAGGTTGCGTGCTGCATAGACCTCATCAACACGACGAACCGGGGTGGTGATGGGAGCCGCATGGAGCGTTTCGGGATCCGTTTTCAGGACCTGTGCAAAGTGTTCTGCAAAGGTGTCGAGCGTGTCCTTGGATTCGGTTTCGGTTGGCTCGATCATCATGCACTCCGGCACGACGAGTGGGAAATACACCGTCGGCGCCATGTAGCCTCGGTCGAGCAGACCTTTGGCAACGTCCATGGCAGAAATACCCAGCGCCTCTTTCGCAGGCTGCATGGAAAGGGTGAACTCGTGCTTGGCAACTTCGGTCTCTGCTCCGTCAACAAAGAGGTGATCGACGCCGGCTTTCTTGGCTTCCCTGTGGATGGCGTGTCGCAGGT
>CAXGZM010000024.1:0-16273 GCA_964014165.1 uncultured euryarchaeote
TCGTGGGCTCGGAGATGTGTATAAGAGACAGTCATGAACCAGTTCAAAGACCAGTTCGACGCGCTCGGTATCAGCCCCGAGAAAATCGCCAAAGGTGAAGTCAATTTCAATTTCGACATTTCCGACCTTTCCAAGATGTTCAATGCAGGGACCTCCATGGACGACCTCCTGAAGAACCTTGGAATGGACATCCGCGTGGACGCTGCTCCGGTGGAAATGGACCCGTCTGCTCTTGAAGACAACGACGACGAAACCGTGAAACTCCCTGCCGAGGACGTCTACCTCGACGGATGGAACATGTCGGTCACCCTTGATTTTGCCCTCAAGGGCGACATCGAGTCCGATCATCTCGAGATTGAACTGATCAAGAACGGATCGCAAATTGAAATCATGCGCACCACCCAGCCCAAACCATTGGCACTGGTTGAACTCCCTCACCCCTGCGACGACGTCGTGGACTGGACGCTAAACAACGGCATTCTCGACATCACCCTGAAACTGACGCCCCAAGGAAAGGCGTTGGAATCGGGTGATGACGATACCCTCCCTGCCCCGGGGGAGGTAAGCATCGACCTCGGCGACGATGACGATGATGAAGACGACGGCGGCATCCCCATCTTTTGAAGGACGTGAAAACAATGAGCAAAGTGATTGGAATTGACCTAGGAACGACGAACAGCTGCGTGGCCACCATCGAGAACGGTGAACCCGTGGTGATCCCGAACGCCGAAGGCGCCCGTACCACCCCCTCGGTGGTGGCTTTCGCCAAGGACGGCGGCGAGCGCCTGATCGGAGTGACGGCCAAGCGGCAAGCCGTGACGAACGCAGAACGGACCATGATTTCGGTCAAGCGGCACATGGGCACCAAGTGGAGCACCGATGTCGACGAGACCACCTACACCCCTCAAGAAGTGTCGGCGTTCATCCTTCAGAAGCTGAAGGCCGATGCCGAAGCCTACCTGGGCAGTGAGGTCAAGCAAGCGGTCATCACGTGTCCAGCCTACTTCACCGACGCCCAGCGCAAAGCGACGAAGGACGCCGGCCGAATCGCCGGCCTTGACGTGCTCCGCATCATCAACGAACCCACGGCAGCCGCACTCGCTTATGGCGTGGACAAGACGCAGGACCAGACCATTCTGGTGTACGACCTCGGCGGCGGTACCTTCGACGTCTCGGTGCTCGAGATTTACGAAGTCGACGGCCAGCCACAAATCGAAGTGAAAGCCACGGCAGGTAACAACAAGCTCGGCGGCGACGACTTTGACGAGAAGATCATCGCTTGGATGGTTGCTGAATTCAAGAAGGACACCGGCATCGACCTGTCCAAGGACAAGCAGGCCATGTCTCGCTTGAAGGAGGCTGCTGAAAAAGCCAAGATCGAGCTCTCGGGAACCCAGCAGACGCAGGTGAACCTGCCCTTCATTTCCATGGCCGACGGCCAACCCGTTCACATGGACCTCTCCCTGTCCCGTGCCAAGTTTGAGGATTTGATCGCCAAACTCATCGAGAAGACGATGGTCCCCACCCGACAAGCCATGAAGGATGCCGGATTGAAGAAGGGCGACGTCGACAAGGTCATCCTGGTCGGTGGCTCAACCCGCGTGCCAGCCGTTCAAGAAGCGGTTGAGAAGGAAGCAGGGAAGCCCCCCTACAAGGGCATCAACCCCGACGAAGCCGTGGCCATGGGCGCTGCCCTTCAAGCCGGTATCATCGCAGGCGACGAAGGTGTTTCGGACATCCTGTTGCTCGACGTGACGCCCCTCACTCTGGGCATTGAAACCCTCGGCGGTGTCATGACGACGATGATCGAGCGCAACACGACCATCCCCGCCCGACGCTCCGAGATTTACTCCACGGCGTCCGACAACCAACCTGCGGTTGAGATTCACGTCCTCCAGGGCGAGCGAGAGTTTGCCAAGGACAACGTCACCCTCGGCCAGTTCCAGTTGGTTGGCATTCCTCCAGCGCCCCGAGGCGTGCCCCAGATTGAGGTCACCTTCGACATCGACGCCAACGGTATCGTCAACGTCAGTGCCAAGGACATGGGCACGGGCAAAGAGCAGTCGATCAAGATTGAATCCGCCACCTCGCTCAGCGAAGACGAGATTCAGGAGAAGATTGCAGAAGCAGAGAAATTTGCTGAAGACGACCAGCGCCGAAAGGCCAAGGTGGAACTTCGCAACATGGCCGACCAAGTCGTGTACCAGACCCGACGTACCCTGGAAGAATCGGCCGATAAGCTGGACGACAGCGACGTGGACCCCGTGAAAGAACACCTTGACGAACTCGAGAAGATGGTGCAAGACGAGGATGGAAAACCCATCGACATCGACGCCATGGACGACGCTGCCATTCAATCGAAGGTGAAGGAAATCGAGGAAGCCATGCACGCTGTTTCAACCAAACTTTACGAAGCGGCTGCCGCCGAAATGGCCCAACAGGAAAGCGGCGAGGACGGCGACATCAGCGTTGATGACGGTGTGGTTGACGCTGATTTCGAAGTTGTCGAAGACGAGGACTGAAGCCGAACCAGAGCCGCGAGCGCTTGGCTTATGGGGAAGAGGTCGGTGGACGACGCATGAGCGAAGTCCCCATTCTCAAGGAGACGACGCGAACCACGGGCCGTGAAGCACTGCGCAACAACATCACAGCCGCCATGGCTCTTGCGGGTGCAGTACGGACCACGTTGGGCCCGCTGGGTCAAGACAAATTGCTCATCGACGACGAAGGTCGAACGATGGTCACCAACGACGGCGTCACCGTTCTTGAATCAGCGAAGGTCGAACATCCGGTTGCTCGGATGCTCATCAACGCCTCCACCACGCAGGACCGAATCGCTCGGGACGGAACAACCAGCGCTGTTCTTCTGTCTGCAGAATTGTTGCAGAACGCATGGGAGTTGGTGCTCCAAGGCGTCCACCCGTCGGCCATTGCGAGGGGGTATCGCCACGCTGAGGAGGCCTGCCGTCAGCACTTTGAGGCCCTGGTCATCGACGCCACGGCCGATCAAATGATGGCCGCTGCAACAACCTCACTGTCGGGCAAAATTCACCTCGCCATGCAGGCGCATCTCGCAGACCTTGCCATCCAAGCGGCACGAGCGGTGGTCGAAGAGCGCCCGGACGGCAAGGTCGCCGACCCGACCCGCGTCAAAATTCTCACGCAAACGGGTGGCAGCATGACCGATTCCTCGCTTGTCACCGGCCTGGTGTTGGCCAAGAAACGGGTCACGGACCGGATGCCGAAGGCGCTGACTTCCGGCAAGGTTGCACTTGTCGACGGTGGCCTTGAGCGACGTGAGATGATGAGCAACGTCAAGCTCAACGTCGCCGGCCCTGGCGTCTTGGAAAGCTTCCGCCAGCAGGAAAAGACGATGTTGCTCGAGCAAATCAACCATCTCGTCGACCTCGGCGTCACGCTCTTGGCGTGCAAAGAAGGCATCGATGATGACGTCCATGCTGCGCTTACCGACGCTGGCATCCAGGCATACCGGCGCGTCGCTCGCTCGGACCTGGACTTGCTCGCTCGTGGAACCAACGCCACCCTCAACAACGACGTGAAGGGGTTGACCCCCGGTGATTTGGGCGTCTTCATCAGCAGCCGCAACGAACGATGGAACGGTGTGATGCACTGGATCGTTGAAACCGAGGAGGGCGGAGCGACCTTCATCGCCAAAGGCTCAACCAACGAAACGGTCGGCGAAGTCGAGCGATGCTTTGCTGACGCCCTCGGCGTGGCCTGCCAGCTGCTTGAGGAACCTCACCTCCTTGCCGGCGGTGGTGCGACACAAATCGCCCTCGCCCGCCACTTGCGACGGTTCGCAGAAGGCTTCGCCGGTCGCGAACAACTGGCGATTGAGGCCTACGCTGACGCCCTCGAAATCATTCCTCGCACCCTCGCCCAAAACGCCGGTCTTGACCCACTGGATTCCCTGCTTCAAACGGTGGCAAGGCAGAGCACGCACGAGGGAAAGAACCCCCACCATATCGGTCTGAACGTGGAGACCAAGGCCCCTTCCAGCATGGTCGAGGACGGCATCGTTGAGCCTCTTCGCATCACTCGGCAGGTGCTAGCAGGTGCAACCGAAGCGGCCTTGTCGGTGCTTCGTATCGATGACGTGCTGTGGGCAAAACAGGACCCGGCCATTCCCGAGATGCCTCAGGAAGACGATGAGGGGGCCCGTGGCTGAAACCTGCCCTTCATATACTGAAGGTCCGAGGAACAAACGTGTCCGAAGAAAGTAACACCTCCGTTGGCATTGACGACATTGCCATCCATTTTCCTCGTCTCTACATGGACATGAAGGACTTCGCAGACCTTCGAGGAGCGGATTACGGCAAACTCAGCAAAGGCCTCGGGCTTGAAGCCATGGCCATCCCGGACGTCCACGAAGACACCGCTACAATGGGCGCCATGGCCGTGATGCAACTCATCGACCGAAACGGCCTCGACCCGAGAAGCATCGGCCGGATGTACCTTGGAACCGAATCGGCCCTTGACGGTGCGAAACCAACGGCGACCTACATCGTTGACATGTTGACGCAGCGGTACGCTGAACGGTTCGGTGAAGACTGCTTCCGCACCTGCGACGTGGTCGACATGACCTTCGCCTGCATCGGCGCCGTCGACGCCCTCCACACCACGTTGGACTGGGTCGCACGTTCAAACGAAAACGACGAGCGACTCGGTATTGTCATCTTCTCTGACAACGCCAAGTACGCCTTGGAATCCTCCGGCGAATACACGCAGGGTGCGGGTGGCGGCGCCCTGCTGATCCGCCGCAACCCACGGTTGCTCGAGATCCCGGACTGCATCGGTGTGTCCACCACGCCGGTTCATGATTTTTTCAAACCCCGACGGGAAGTGTCCATCCGCTCCGTCATCTCCAACGTCCTCCAGCTGGCCCAAGAAGCCGGTCAGACCGTCAAGAAGGGGCTCGTGGAACGGATGATTCGGCACCTGCCGAAATCCACTGTCAGAAAACTCGGCATCTTCGCCCACGGTGAAGAAAAGGTCAGCGTGCATCGAGACGACCCGGTTTTCGACGGACAATTCTCCAACCTTTGCTACCAAAACGCCGTTCGTCAAGCCTTCTTTGATTTCAGCCAGAAAGCAGAGCGAGCCGGGCGTATCGAGCCCGGAACCGACGACCCGTTCACGCAACAGTGGTCGCGCATCATCATGCACCTGCCCTATGCCTATCAGGCCAAGCGAATGTTCCCCGATGTGTTCCGACACGACCGTGAAAACACGGCGATGTGGGACGACGTGGTGGCCGAAATCGGTCAAATGCCACAGCGCCCTGAATCGGACGACGAAGCGAGCCTGGCCGCATGGGAGAAGGAGAAAGACGCCTACCGCAGGAAGATCTCCAAGACATCGCAGTACACCGAATTCCATGCCGAGCGCATCGAAAAGGGACAGCGCGCAAGCAGCCTCATCGGCAACCAATACACCGGTTCCATCTTCCTCGCCTTGATGTCAACGTTTGAATCCGATTTGGAAGACAACACCAACCTCGACAATGCGCTGTTTGGCATGTGCGGCTATGGCTCTGGTGCGAAAGCCAAGGTGTTCGAAGGCAAGGTCAACCCGCGATGGAGAGAAGTCGTGGCGACGTGGCACTTGTTCGAACGGCTTGCAGGTCGCATGGCCATCGACCACATCACCTACGAGAACCTCCACAAGGGGACCCAAGACAACAGCGTGATCGAGCCAAAGGGCGAATTTGCGCTGGTGGACATCGGTGAAGAAGGCGTCGAAGAAGGCGCTCGCCGGTATCGATGGATCAAAGCTTGATGCTCAAAAATCAAGCACGACCTTTCCACAGTTGCCCTCCATGGCCAACTGAACCGCTTGCTCAAAGTCATCAATACCCATCCGGTGGGTCACGACTTTGTCGACGTCGATGAGCCCTCGCTCCAACAAATCGTGCATCGTGTCCCACGTCGACCACATCTTTCGCCCGTTGATGCCTTTGAGGTGCAAGTAGCGGAAGACCACCTCGTTCATTGGCACTTCCGGCGTGCCGCTGCCGTAAACGGAGAGGATGTTGACGTAGCCTGCCATCCGAGTGGAGTGGATGGCGTTGGAGAGGGCGGAGGCAGCGCCGGAAAACTCGCAGCTGTTGTCCACGCCCCGTCCGTCGGTGGCAGCAAGAATGCTTGCGACGACATCGTCGTCTTTTCCAAGCACCAGATCAGCCCCGAGTTCTTTGGCCAGGGTCATGCGGTACGTGTTGTCCCAATCGACGGCAATGACCTTGCTTGCGCCCATGGCTTTGGCGGCGTTCACTGCAAACAAACCGATGGGACCGAGGCCGTGAACGGCCACGGTCGCACCCTCAACCGGGCCACCCGTCAGCGTGTGGATGGCGTTGCCCAGCGGGTCTTGAATTGAAGCATGACCCGGATCAAGGCCCTCGGGAATGTGGCGAGCGTTCGCCGCTGGGACCACGAAATACGGAGCAAAGGCGCCGTGACCGTGAACGCCGAAGATCGAGCCGTTCTCGCAAACGTGCGCGTTCCCCTCGTCACAACGAGGGCAATTCCAGCAAGCAAGGTGGCACTCGACAGCGATGAGGTCGCCGATTTTGTGGGTTGTTACGCCCTCGCCCACGCCCACGACCATCCCGCTGGTTTCGTGACCGGTGACGGTGCCGAGCGGCACGTTGTCTCGGCTCCACTGGTCCCATTTCCAGATGTGAATGTCCGTTCCGCAAACCGACGTGGATTGGGTTTTGATGAGCACTTCACCAGCAGCGGGTGACGGGACGGTGTGCTCTTCCTGCGTGAAGCCACCAACCTCGGGGCGGGTTTTGGTCCACGCCGTCATCCTTGCTGGTACTGATGCCATGGTCCGCCCTCGCTGGATTGTTCGTTGGACGCCTTTTCATCCTTCGCTCATGCTGTCTTGGAGAGCGATTGGCGGGAGAATTCGGTATGTTGATTAGGTAGGCGCGACGGCCTCAAAGCCCGTTGATGCTGCAATGAAGTACGTCGTGGTCAGCGGGGGAGTCCTCTCAGGACTCGGAAAAGGTGTCACCGCCAGCAGCATCGGCGTGTTGCTCAAAGCCGCTGGTTTGCGCGTTACCTCGATCAAAATTGATCCCTACCTCAACAGCGACGCAGGAACGATGTCGCCGTTCGAACACGGTGAGGTCTTTGTGCTGGACGACGGTGGCGAAGTGGACCTTGATCTCGGCAACTACGAGCGTTTTCTCGACATCAACCTCTCGAAAGACAACAACCTCACCACCGGGAAAATCTACGCGAAAGTCATCGAGGCTGAACGGCGAGGCGACTACCTCGGCAAGACGGTGCAGGTCATCCCCCACATCACCGATGCCGTTCAAGACTGGATTGAAGACGTGGCGGCTCGACCGGCCGACGGCGGCGAGGAAAGCCCCGACGCCTGCATCATTGAACTTGGTGGCACGGTCGGCGACATCGAATCCTCTCCGTACGTTGAGGCGTTGCGTCAGTTCCAGTTCCGTGTCGGACGCGAAAACGTCACCTTCGTGCACGTGTCGCTCGTACCGGTGATGGGGCCCGTGGGTGAACAGAAAACCAAACCGACCCAACACACGGTCAAAGAGCTCCGAGGTTTGGGCATCACGCCCGACATCCTGGTCTGCCGCTCATCCTCACCCCTGAACGAAGAAACCAGGAACAAACTCGCTGCGTTTTGCCATGTTAAGCCCGAAGCCGTCATGTCAACCCACGACGTGCCCAACATCTACCATGTTCCGTTGATGTTGCAGGAGCAAGGTCTGTGCGACATCCTCGGTGTGGACTGTTCAGCCACCGGGATGTTGGACGAGTGGAAAGCGATGGCCTACCACCTTGATACGCTTACCGAAGAAGTCCACATTGCCATGGTCGGCAAGTACACCGACCTCTCCGATGCTTACCTGTCCGTCATCAAGAGCCTGCAGCATGCCGCCATGGCGGTCGACCGAAAACTCATCATCGACTGGATTGAAGCCAGCCACCTCGAAGACGGATGGGATGAGGAAGAACACAAATCCGCGTGGAGCAGCCTTCGTGAGGCTGACGGCATCTTGGTTCCCGGCGGGTTCGGCGACCGAGGGATTGAAGGAAAAATCAAGGCTGCAAATTATGCACGAACCGAAGGCGTCCCGTACCTCGGCATCTGCCTCGGCTTGCAAATTGCGACCATTGAATTCTGTCGAAACGTCTTGGGCATGACGGGTGCAAACTCCACTGAATTTGAAGACAATCCGGAGCACGCCGCCGTCGTGTTCATGCCTGAGATCTCCAAGACGCACCTCGGCGGCACGATGCGACTGGGCAGCCGCCCAACCCTGTGGCAACACGACGGTTCGACCATCCGAAGTCTGTACGGGCCGGGTGATGCGGTGGATGAGCGACATCGACACCGCTACGAGGTCAACCCGGACCTCATTGAACGAATTGAGGGGGCAGGGTTGGTCTTTGTCGGCAAGGACGAATCCGGTCAACGCTGCGAAATTTTTGAACTGAACGACCATCCCTACTACGTCGGTGTCCAGTTCCATCCGGAATTCAAATCTCGTCCGGGAAAGCCAAGCCCACCGTTCCTCGGGCTTCTCAAAGCCGCCTCAAACCAACTCAACTGAAGCGGCCGGCAGCGAACCCTCGTGCAGGAGGTTGCATTCTCGGTGCACGGTGCGCCCTCACGGGTGAACGTTGATATCTCCGACTTGAAGTCTTCAAGCATGCTGCGACGCATCGGAGGAGTGAGCGGCCTGTTCGTCCTCCTCACGCTCGGTTGGTACCTCGTGTTTCCATTTGTCACTGGCTGCGACATGAATACAACGGCGGTCGAAACCCAGGAATGCGAGGAACTCATCACGCCCGTGTTGTCGTTTTTCTGCGCGCTGCCCCCGCTCATGATCGCTGTTCTGGTGTTCGTTTCAACCCACGGCCAGAAGTCCAAGGCGGTGCTGGAGAACCCGATGGTGGATGAGGAAGGAAAGATGCAAGTCCCGACCGGCGTCCAATCGGTTGAGGAGAGCATCAAGCAAACGCAACTCGCACAGTCCGGCATGGGACTCGGGGCCGTGTTGATGATTGGCTCCTACGCTCTGATTTTGTTAGCAGGGGTGTTTCTGTTGCTTCTGGCCCTGCTGTGCGGTATGTCCATGGGTAACAGCTGCGGGGACGAAGGCTTTGAATCGCTGTTGTCTTGGATGTCGATAGGAAGCGTCGGTATCAAACTCGGTTTGGCCGTGTTCTTGATTTCTGCTGCTGGTAAGTTGGTGATCGAGTATCAACTCGAAGCAAACGGCATGCCCGTTGAAACAAAACCCGCAACGGTGGTCAGCACCATGGTGAGGTTGCCCTGTCCAGCCTGCGGAGCAAAGTTGCGATTCCCAACCGAGCACCAAGGCGAAGTGCAGTGTCCGAAATGCGATCACGTGTTTACGGTGGGCACGGAATGAGGGCGATTCAGACGGTCGTCTGCAGCCATGTGTTGACGAGCTCGGGGAGCAATTCACCGGCCATCCCCAAGTGAACCTCATCAAACGCGTTGACATTGAGCGGGGCCTCAGCGTTGACCAGCACCGTTCTCGCTCCGTTGGCTTTGGCGATGTGAACAAGGTCGGCAGCCGGGTAAACGTGGCCCGAACTGCCCACGACCACGAACACCTCGCATGCATCGACGGCGGTGTAAATGGCCTCCATGTGCAGAGGCATTTCACCGAACCAGACGATGTCGGGACGAAGGCGAGCAGGCTCCGCACAACACGAGCAAAGAAGGAACCCATCGCCGAGATCTTCGTCGGCCATGCGCACCTCGCTTTGACCGCTGACCGTGCATCGCAGCGTCACGAGTTGCCCGTGCATGTGAACGACGTCGCAGCTTCCGCCTCGTTCGTGAAGGTCATCGACGTTCTGGGTGATGAGGGTCATGCTGTCCAGGCCGTTCGCCAGTTGAGCCAAGGCTTCGTGGGCAGGATTCGCCTTGACTTCCTTCAGTTGACGGCGTCTGGCTTGGTAGAATCGCCACACAAGCTCGGGGTCGGCCCGCCATGCCTCGGGTGTCGCCACGTCTTCCACGCGATGGTGCTCCCACAACCCGTCGTTGTCCCGAAACGTTCGGATGCCCGATTCGGCCGAAACGCCCGCTCCGGTCAGCACCACCACTCGTCGTCCTCGCATCACGGTCAGTCCCTCTCAAGGCTTCATAAAATCAACAAGAAGGTGTCATAGCGTAGTTTTTTCACACAATCGGATGGCGCTCCATTCAAAGTTCAGCCACCCGAATCAACCGAGTGGTCCGGAAGCCCTGAAGAATTTTGATGAAACGTTTTGCCTGGAATTCTGCATCAAGATCGTCGTCGCCCGTGTCGATTCGAACGGCTTCCAACCCGATGAGTTTGGACGGAGTGGCCACGCCCAGGATGTTGCTGTGGCCGATGGCGCGAAGCACATCAGGTGAAAGTTGCAGGTTGCCTCGGCCGATGAGGAACCCTTGGCCGCCCATGGGCGAGAGCAGGAGAAGCAGCGGGCGCTGAGCGCCGTCGCTCACATGGCCGCCAATCACCTCAAGCAACCCCTGTTCGTTGAGATCACGATGCAGGTTGCCGTCGTGCTGAACGTCAATACCGAGCAAGGTCAAGTCCAAGTTGAGATGTTCTCCCATCCGGCGCAGGGTTCCACCGCTTCCCCAGACGACCATCAAGTCGGGTTCGTCCTCAAGCAAGGTGTTGACGTGATGGGCAAGTCCCTCGATGGTGTCCTCTTCACTGACCCGTTCAACCTGCTCTTTCGCGCCCTGCATGAAACGAGGCGAGGAGGGCGTCCATGCCTCACCGTACATTCGCACCTTCCACTCGCCCTTGGCGTACACGGTCTCGTCGAGGTCCATGACTTCAGTGATGGCCGTGCGAAGATCGCCCAGTGCAAAGGAGAGGGCCACTTCAGCAGCGGCTTTTGGCGTGGTTGCAAAGCATCCGGAATGCATTTTGACACCGCCTGGGACGCCGATGAGCGCAACGGTTTGGGCTTCAGGCCCCGCCGCTTCGAGGGCGTTAACGATGTCGCGGGTCGTGCCGTCCCCGCCCGCATAGAGGATGGCGTCAACCCCGGCCTCAACCAGCTCTCCCACCAACCTGGCGGTGTCCTCCGGTGAGGTGCTCGCAGGGGTTGACCCCGAGCAGACAACGGATATCTGGTCCTCCTCCTTGAGCTCGGGCACCCACGTCGCACCCATGCGACCTTCCCATGCGACGAGGGTGAGGTGCACCCCCGCACGGTTGAGCGAAGAAGAGGCGAGGTCGGAGAGATGGGTCAAACACTGGTTCATTCGAGGGCCTGCACGGTCTTCCGCACCCGCAGCACGGGCTTCCGCTGCGCGGCCGTCACTGCCCTTGAACCCCAATTTCCCGCCCAGGCCTGCATCGGGGTTGACCACAAGGCCGAGGCGCATGACAGGCGCTGGCGACTCTCCCTCAAATAGCCGTGCTTTGGTTGATGTTGCCTCCAATTCACCCCAGCCTTCATGAGGAAGAGGGAGGATGGTGCACCATGAAAAGGGCGCCAGCCGACACGCCGAACCTTGACGACATTTTGGCAAGGGACTTTTCCGAATTGAAGGTGGGGGAGGCCAACCTCGCACCCGACGAGCCGCCCAAGGACGGAGAAGCAAAGCAAACCACCTCAGCGGTTCCGAAGGTCTACAATCAGCGAATCGATGCAGTGGAAGAACGCACCTCGTTCGCCGTAAAAGCACCGAAGAAAACGGAGACTGGCCAAGATTCGGAATCCACCCCGCCCCCACAGCCCCACGTCCTGAAAGCCCCCAGTGCTCAACCCGGCGACGACTTTGATGTTGATTGGTAGAAAGCACACCAGCACCGTGCGACGAAGCGCGGGATTCATAGCGAGGAGGCAACCCCGTAGGGGTTGAGGGAGCGACCAGCATGACGATGATTCACATCACGCTGCCGGACGGTACGGTCAACGAATACGCCGCTGGCATCACCTGCGGGGAAGTCATCACGGATGCCCTCGGGAAAAAACACGGCTGCCTCGCCGCCAGAGTTGACGGACACGAATGCGACTTGTCCACCGTGCTCAGCGACAACTGTTCGGTGGAGGGGATTCTCTCGCAGTCCGACGAAGGCATGCACATCCTGCGGCATTCCGCCGCCCACTTGCTCGCTCAAGCGGTCATGGCGCTCTACCCGGGCGCTCTGCCAACCATCGGCCCCGCCATTGACCGCGGCTTCTACTACGACTTTGCCATGGATCCGATCACCCAGGGCGACCTGAAAGCCATCGAGAAAAAAATGCACGAGATTGCACGAAGAAACCTGAAGGTTGAACGTGTTGAACTCGACCAAACGACGCTACGGGAGCACTTCGAGTCCAACCCGTACAAACTTGAGATCATCGACGACAAACTGGAGGCAGGCGATGGCTCAACGATCTACAAGCAAGGTGGTTGGTACGACCTTTGCCTTGGACCGCACGTTCCGAGCACGGCGAAATTGATGTTCGTTCGATTGACATCGGTTTCAACGGCGTACTGGCGAGGTGACCAGGACCGCGAGCAGTTGGTGCGAATTTACGGCATGGTAGAACCCACCAAGGAAGCCCTCAAAGCCACGCTGACGCGGCTTGAGGAAGCAAAAAAGCGAGACCATCGGAAGTTGGGCAAGGACCTGCAGCTCTTCCACATCGACGAAGAGGTGGGCCAAGGACTCATTCTGTGGACGCCCCGAGGGGCCATCGTTCGCCAGGAACTGCAAGATTTCATCTCCCTTCACCTCCGCAGGCAAGGCTACTCACAAGTCTTCACGCCCCACATCGGAAAATTGGACCTTTACCGAACATCCGGCCACTTCCCGTACTACCAAGACTCTCAGTACCCGCCGCTCGTCGAGCGCGATTTGATGAAGAAACTCGCCGATGAGGGGTGTTCGTGCAGCGAATTGTCGAACATGATGAAGGCCGGTGAAATCGACGGGTACATGCTCAAACCGATGAATTGCCCGCACCACGTCAAGATCTACGCCAGCCAAGCACGTTCGTATCGCAATCTCCCGCTTCGCCTCGCAGAATTTGGCACGGTGTACCGTTGGGAACAGTCGGGTGAAATTTCCGGGTTGACCCGTGTGCGAGGGTTCACCCAAGACGATGCCCACCTGTTCGTCACCGAAGACCAGCTCGCCGACGAAGTCCTCGGGTGCATTGAACTCGTGCAGATCATCTTCGACAAACTCGGCATGGAAGACTACCGCGTTCGTGTCGGACTCCGGGACCCGGACTCCTCGAAGTACGTTGGCGACCCCAAGCGCTGGGACAAAGCCGAAGATGCGTGCAGGGCGGCGGCAGAATCCCTCGGTGTACCGTGGTCGGAGGAAGAAGGTGAAGCGGCTTTCTACGGACCGAAAATCGACTTTGTGGTCAAAGACGTCATCGGTCGCGAATGGCAGTTGGGAACCGTCCAAGTGGATTACAACCTCCCGGAGCGCTTCGATTTGACCTACAAGGGACGAGACGGAGAACTGCATCGACCGGTGATGATCCATCGTGCCCCGTTCGGCTCAATGGAGCGCTTTTGTGGCGTGCTCATCGAGCACTTTGCCGGTCGCTTCCCTACGTGGCTCACGCCGACGCAGTGCCACGTCATCACCATTCGAGAGGAACATGCGGCCTATGCGGGTGAAGTCGCCAATGCCCTTCAGGAAGCAGGTGTACGGGTTGAGCTCGACGATTCCGACAACAACATCATGAAGAAGATCAGGAACCATCGGAAACTCCAACCTGCCTACCTCATCATCCTTGGCGACGAAGAGATGCAACAACGAACGGTCAGCCTCCGTGCGAGAAACGGCGACCAAATCGCCGGCATCCCGCTGACGACGTTCGTCGAGGACATCGCCCGAGAAATCAGCGATAAAACCCCCCAACCCTCCCTCGTTCCCCCGCCAACTGAGTGAGGATCCATGACCGCACCGTCCATCGTTCACACCTTCGATGGTGACATGATTGGACCGCTGCTCTTGGCCTTCCTCACGACGGCCTTCTTTTGGCGAAACGTGGTTCCGAGGCAACTCAAAGGCCTCCAAGTGGCCTTTCCAACCGGGCCTCGCACCTACGAAGTGCACAAAGTGACGGCCACGGTTGACGACGTTCGAAAGCTGCTGGCACGGCGCGGTACACGCTTGGGCGTGGTCTCCTACCTGATGGCCCTGAGTGGGTCGCTGGTGTTGCTGTTTGAATTTCTCAACGTCCGAGCCGGTGGTTCTGAAGGGTATCACGCACCTTCCGTGGTGTTGGCCTTGGTGCTCATCGTCATCCCGGCCGTCGTTTCGAGTGGCACGTCGTTGGGCGCCCAAATCATCCGCCCCCACGGCGTGAGCCGAGCCTCCCTTCAGAGTAACTCAACCCTCCGAAACGCGTCGTATTTTGCGCTCACCGTGGCCTGGTTGCTGCTTTCGCTGGGGGTTGGCGCAATGATGATGGCTCGAGGTGTATCAACCGTCAACCTCTACAGCACCGTGGCTCTGCTGGCATTCAGTCCCGCCATTCTTGCTTACGGGCGTGTCCTGGGTTCATCCTGGCATGCGCTGAAGCAATCCTCGGGTCAAATCGCCAAAGGACAAGCCTCACCGTTCCACAATCATCTTCCCAATGCTCGTCAGCAATTCATCGCACAAGTGGTCCATCTCAACCTGATCGTGATGCCTTTTGTCGCTGCAAACACCGTCCTTTCCTTGGTGCTGTTGGCCTACAATCCGGACTTGTTCCTGCATTCAGACCGCGTGCTCAACCTTCCGGAATACCGGCTTCAGTCCACCTACATGGAAGAGGGAGGTTTGCTCGGTTTTGGACTCATCGAATTGTTTTCTCATATCCCGCAGGCAGGCATCCGTGTCCCCATCGTCACGACGTTGCTGCTGTTCTTGTTGCTGAACGTTGCCGCCATCGGTTTCCTCTTCGTCTACGAAGTTGCACGCATTCTGTTCCTTGACATCCAGGACGTTTCCGGCCGAGGCGGCATTCGCCTCGCTGACAGCCGCTTGCTTCGAGCTGAACCAATTCAACAAGCCCACGTGCTTAATTTCTGCTTCACAGGTTTTGCGGGCCAATCCATGTTGCTTCTCGCCCTCGCAATGATCACCTTTTGGGACTCAAGTTTCCTCCCGCAGGGGGCTCAGTGCGGCCAGTGGGAAAACGACGTCTGTGCGGTGTTGGAGAAGGACATGCTCGAGCAGTTGACCTGGATGTTGGCCTCGGCCGGACAGGTGGCGTTCTTGGTGGTGTGGGGTCTCTCTCGGAAGCGCTCGACGCAACTGGATGAAATCTCCTTTGACGCCTCGATGGACGAAGACCGAACGCGACTCCGAGGCATGAGCGACATGATTTACCTCAAGCAGCGCCCGACCGCAGAATTGCTCGGAAACGACGACTGGAACACAGCGATTGAACGCTATGAGTCTTCAACGCAGGGCCAAGAGGCCATGCTGGTCGGCTTGGACATGATTCGCTCAACCCAAGCCAAAATGTTGCTCCATGTGGGTTTGGGCCGATGGGACGAGGCCGAAGAGATGGCCGTTGACCTTCTCGCTCTTCAGGGTGGACGGGATGCTCAAACCGCAAGATTGGTGCTCTGCGCTGCCAGCTTGGCTCAACGAGACTATCAAGAGGCCATCCCACGGCTGGCACTGCTCAACAACGATGATGTGGAAGCCGTTCGGTTGCGATGGGTCGCCAGCCTGCTCACCGCCAAGCAGCACCTTGACCGTGAAGGAACCTCCATGCTCAGCGTCGACCCGTTGAGAAAGGACAACATTCGCATGCTAAACGAGTTTGAACGAGGCGAACCATCGCTACGAAAATCCCCGATTCGGGCACCTGCACAACGTTCGATGTACCTCGCAGAAATCGGACGGCTTCGCATGTTGGGACGGAGCGAGGAAGCGCTCAATCACCTCGAACGAACCCTCAGCGACCTCGGCGAAACCCCCTGGGTGCAAGGAAGGTTGGTCCAAGCTTTGTTGAACCATGACGACGGGCGCTCATTGACAGCCATCAACACCGTGAAGAAACTCGCCGAAGCCTACCCACGACATCCTCACGTCAGAGCTGTGCTCCACCAACTTGCGAGCTCGGGTAAAGCAACACGTCCGCTCTCCGAGCCCACGAACATCACATGGATGATCGAGAAAGACACGGACTGGAAACAGGCTTGGCCGCTGCACAACGTAGCTGTTCCGCCTGTTCTTGACACCCCTTCGCTCAAGCGACACGCTATC
>CAXGZM010000025.1:0-16115 GCA_964014165.1 uncultured euryarchaeote
ACGGCCATTTCTATCATGGAAGAGGCTGCGCCGTCCCTTGAAACGGCGACAGCAACCTCCGGTGACAACCTGCATCGCTGGGCCATGCTCGCTGGTCTTCTTCTCGCCTTCAGTGAAATGCTGGTTCGTCTTTTCTCCGGAAAGGACGTTGTTGATGCGATTTGGCCCCATGCGGTTCGCTCGCTGGAGTGGACCATGACGCTCCGATCCTCACCAATCTTGACGCTGACACTCTTTGTTGGGGCTGGCCTCGCAGGATACGGTCTGAGAACGGCCGTGTCCAAAGGCCAAGGTCAACGACCATGGTTGCTTCTTCCGTACGGCGGTTTGGGACTTCTTCTCGGCCTCATCTGCCTTCACATCCTCTTGGACGTTTTTTACCTTCGAGGGGCTTTTCTTCTCCTTCCGACCCTCATGGGCTGGACGCTGGCATGCCTTCTGATTGCCCTTGGTGGGCCGCCTACGCTGCGCTATCCCGGAGAACAACGCATGGCCGCCTCGAGGGTCATCCACATGGTTAGCGTCTTTTTTGCAGCATGGTTGGTGATGCCCGGCATCCCGGCCGTCATCGGATACGCGCCCACACCGCCCGATGCACCTGCCATGGGCTACGGCTCCTTCCCCGGGCCTTACACCGTGGAACAATACCGATTCCCGTTCGAACTTCCTGAAGAGGTGATGGCAGTTCAGGGTAACCTCGAAGACGACGTGGAGTGGAGCGTTTACATCACGCTCCCCGAATTCCCGGATGATTCGCCGGTCACCCATGTTCCACTGGCCATCCTTTTGCACGGGTTCAGCTACCCGGACATCAATGCCTACCAGGGCTGGATCACGCATCTGACTGCCAAAGGGATGGCGGTGGCCTTCATCCAGTACCCCTCGGACATTCGGCCTGACGGACACGAGGAACACGAAGCAACGTACGAAGCAGGCATGTCGGATTACCTCCAGCACACCTACCGCGACCTTGCGATTCGGGCAGGCATGGACCATGTCAGCGACGTGCTCTTGGATTCTTCGCGAGCACCCGAAATCGATGCACACCTCGGTGAGGTCGTCGTGGACCCCACCACCCTCTGGACGGGAGGTCACAGCCTTGGAGCCTCCTACACCTTCTTGACCCTGAATTCAGCCTTTGAACGAGGCTGGGGCTCCCACGCGCTGGTGGTTGCGTTGGAAGCGCCTGCCAGTCGACCCATGCAAGCCACCCTTCAGCCCAACCTGACGGGCATGCCCGACCAGACCCTGGTCCAAATCGGTGTACCACAAGATGACATGAGCGTTGGGCTCTGCCCCGGCGCTTTCCACCAGCAGGTCTTTGCTGAACTGCCCGAGGAGCGAAATCAACTGATTGAGATTCAATCCGACCACTACGGGTTTCCCCGCATGGTCGCCAGCCATTACCTCCAAACGGACCCTGTCCGAGACAGCCTAGCCGACTGGAGTTTTTATCGGCGCATCGACGCCCAAGCCGACTTTTTGGTCGCCCATGGACGCAACGACACGTTCACCGCGGATTGGGCTTTTCAGTACATGACGGATGAAACCATGCTCACCGGGATGGGTGAATGGTCGGACGGAACACCCGTTCTGCCTTTGATTTGGCACCGTGACGCCATCAACAGCGTGAGCAAGTTTGACGCATGCGCATGATGGAACACATCTTGAAGAGGAAAGAAGCTGAGGTGAACGCATGGGAGAGGGTTCAATTTCAACCGATGTGAAGTCTCTTTGGAAGTGGATCGGAGGTTCCGCCTTCCTTGCCTCGATGTGCTGTTTTCCCAGTGTGGTCCTGGTGTTCTTCGGTCTCGCCAGTGTCTCCAGTGCCGCTGCCCTTTCCAACGACCTGTACTGGGGCACAAACGGCTTAGGCTGGGTTCGCCCCACGTTGATGGTTCTCAGCACGCTGTTGGTGTTGGCCGGTTTGGTGATGTATTTCCGAGGCGAGGGGATTTGCAGCCTCGACGAAGCAAAGCGTCAGCGAAAGCGAATCATCAACACCTCCATCGTGGTGCTTTCACTCGCACTGATGTCCTACATCGTCTTCAACTTCATCATCCTGACCGAACTTGGCGTGGCCTTGGACCTCCCGTGGGAGAGCAGTCGACTGTGGGCCTGATCAGGCACCTTCTCGCGTCGTCTTGCACCCGACACCCCAGTCGGGGTCGGCCAACATCGCCTCCCGTGTCACTTCGAGCAAGCGGTCCTCCGGCGTCGGCGAATCAGCCTGTGCCACCCGTGTGGCAAGCGACAGATGGTACTCCAATTCAGTCCAATAATGCAATTCAATTTTTGAATTTTCAATTGAAATTTCACACGATGGCGTTTCAATTGGAATTCGGATGTCACGAGGGTTGAGGTGCATCCCTTGGCCGAGGCATTTCTGGACCGCCTCCTTGCCGGTCCACGCCTGAAAGACGCCGGCAGGTCTCGCTCGCAGTCGTTCCAGTTCCTCACCTTTGGCCATCATGTCGTAAGCGTTCTCGGCGAGGGATCTGTGAATCGGCTCAGCGTCGATGCCCACCGTATACGCCTCATCAATCAGCGCAACGAACGCCATACCTTCACTGTGGGCGATGGAGAGGTTGGGCAGAGGGGTCCGCTTCCATACACCGTGGATGTACGAAAGCGATGGGGCGCGACGCTCGTCCCTGACGACTTCGAGGACGGAAAGATCATCCACGCCCCACGCTTTGAGTGCGTGACCCAACAACCAACGACCCGTCAAGTGTTCGTCCCGTCGCTTTTGTGTCGCAAACGTAGCCACCTCCGCAGGTTGTGCCAGAGGTACCTCCCGTAGGTCCCACGAGCGCACCGCTGTAGCCAAGAGATGCACCTCGGTTGGTTGAGGCGGCGTCAACCGGACCACCTGCGGGCTCATGGTGCTCACCTCAGCGTTCAAGCGAAAAGCGTTGGTCGTCGGGAACGTTGGCCATCGCCTTGAGACGAAGGCCCTTGAGCGCCATGACCGGAGCATCATCGTCGCCCACCACGATCACGTCGTGCACCGTGGTGCCGTCCTCCAAAGCCTCGAGTTGAACCGTCCGCAACCTGAGCACTTCGTCTTCTTCCGGGACACGGAGCATGGTTGACCATGCGATGCCGACCGGGAGGCTGCTGTACCCCAACACTTCCATCGCCACGAGACCGGCGTTTTGGAAACCAGCTTCGATGAGCATCGGCAGCGCCTCGAGGAGCACCGCTTCACCGCTGCGCTCAACGGCGAATTGATCAGCGGCGGGAAGTTGGTGGCGCATCAGGGCCAAACCGTCAATGCCGGGCTCGTTCGTATCGCCAACACCGCCGAGCACGCCACCGTGCGATTGGAATCGAGGGCCGTGGAAATACCGATCGTAGATGAAAGAAGCAGGGTGGAGGAGTTCAGCCGATGGAGGCGTGCCAATCGCCGGCAACATGCCCACCTCTCGCTCGAGGAACGGCCGCAAATCATCCTGCTTTTCCACCAAGCGAACCATCGCTTGGTGGTGTTCTCGCTCACCGAAGACCTCGCCCTTGGAATTCATCAAATCCGAAACCAGTCGGCATCGTACCCAAGTCAGGTCGCCGTCCACCCGGTCAACCTCTGCTTCCACTCGAACCGTCATCGGCCCTTTGATGAGCTTCACCGGAAGGCCAAAGGTGACCTCTTCGAAGCCAGCAAGGCAACTGGATGGATCCAACAGCAACGATGCTTGAGCGAACATCTCAAGCGCCATGACGCCGGGGTGATAGGGAACACCTTCGATGGCATGGTCGTCAAGGAAGGGGTGATCGGACGTGGAAAGCGTGCTCTGCGTTGTCAACCGCTGACCTTCCTCAAACGCCACAACTTTGTCAACAAACGGGAAGCGAGTGGGGTCCGCCATGGCGGCAGCCATCGCACCGGGGAGTTTGAGGGGTGCCTCACGGAAGGACGAAAATCGGTCCATCAAACCGAGGGATCCGCAACCCAAGACCCGTCGCTTACCACCCCGCAGGGCTTCATCCACAAAGATGGCGACGCCGTCTTCAACCGCGAGGGTTTCGATGCCAGCAGCGGCGAACACGGCCTCAATGGAACCTCTCGTCGCCATCCCGACATCGCGCCAGCCGGTCCAACCGATGGCAACAGCACGGCACGCATGGGCGGCTGTGAGGCGAGCCATTTCTGCATCGAGCACCGAATTCGCTGCAGCGTAGTCGGTTTGTCCACCGTTGCCAAATCGCCCTGCGACGCTGGTGAAACAGCACGCAAAGGAAGGTGCATCCGGGCCCGATGCCTTCACCGCTGACAGCAGGGACTGCCAACCGTCAACCTTGACGCGAACCACACGGTCAAAGACGTCGTAGCCTTTGTCGGCCACGAGTTTGGAGTCCTCAAGTCCGGCGCCGTGAACGATCCCCGTGATGGGGCGACCGAGGGACGTTCCGAGGTCCTGAAGCGCCTGGCGGTCCATGACATCCACGGCGTGGTAGTGCGCTTGGTTGCCGGTTTCAGCGATGGCATTGAGCGTGATGTACACGTCGCGACTCCTCGTGAAACGCTGCCAAGCACGGTTCCATTCGACCATGGTCACTTTGCCGCTTTCACTGGCGTCAACGAGGCGCTGTCGAAGGGCATTCTTCTCCTCCATCAATTGGTCTTCTGACCAGTTGATCCATTCGGCGGTGGACTCGATGAGTTTCGACCGTCCGAGCAATTCGAAGTTTGCACCCGCACCGTTGCTGGCCGTTGCGACACCGATGATCGAAGCAGCGGTAACGCCCGAACCACCGCCAGAGACCAACCACGTATCCTCCGAAGTCAAGGGTTGGAGTTCGTCGACCACGTCTTCTGCGAAAGCAACCAGTGCCCAGCGACGGCCGTCACGATCCAGTCCAACCTCAACCTCGCCACCGAGTCCGAACACGTCGTCCTCGATGCGCTGAGCAGCCTCGGCTTCATCGAGGACAAAGTCGGGGTGGAGGTCGAGGGCACGGCAGCGAAGATCGGGCCGTTCGAACGCATAGGATTTGGTGACACCTGAGGCAGCACACTGTACGGCATTGAACCGATCGCCAAGGTTGCCGTGCCGGCCGTCAAGGGAGGTTACCGAGGCCACAAAGCCCGGTGCGTCGGTGGACAACGCTCCGCCAAGTTCCTTGAGGAGGCCAAACCAGCCGTGGGCGGCAAGGGCGATTTGGGAGGATGGATAGGAGTCTTCGGCCCACTGCTCGGAAGCCAGTTTGAGCGGCGCCATGTGCACGAGGCCGGCCACCACGGTCCCTTCGAGTTGTTCTGCAATCCAAGCGAGGTGCTCGGGTTGCTCCGGATCGGCCCGGTAGACCGTTCGTCCACCCTCGTCGTGTCGAGATGCGGTGCGAATGCGACTCTCAAACCCAACACGGACAGCGGAGAGACCCCGCGCTTCCATCCGCTGACAGAACGCTTCCGCAATTCCCCAACCGTCATCGGAAACGACAACCGTTCCCGAGACGACAAGCGGAGCGGCTTCACCTGGACAATCCTCGATTTCGACTTGCCACCGCCGAGTGCCATCCTCATGCGAAGACGGTCGATCCTGCCCTACAGGTGCAGGGACCTCATCGCCGGTGGGTTCCGGTTCAGTGCCAGCGGTACCGGTCGTCCCGCCTCGCATCTTGACGATGTAAGCGGTGAAGTGATTCAACGTCGGATGGTCGGCGAGAACGAAGTCCTCGTCGACGGGCAAGGCAAAGCGGTCACGGATTTCTGCCATGATTTCGGCTTGCTTCACCGTATCAATGCCCAACTCTCCCTCGAGGTCCTGGTCCATCTCAATGAAGTCAGCCGGATAACCCGTGTGGTCAACCACCACGGCGACCAACACCTCTTCGATGTCAGCATGGGAGCCGGCTGGGACAACGGGGGAAGGAACGGTTGCCGCAGCAGGTGCCGGGGTCGCCGAAACAGCAGGTGCGGGTACAGGCGCCGGAGGCGCTGTTCCAGCGCCACCACCCTTCATTCGCTGAATGTAGCCGATCATGTGGTTCAGCGTCGGGTGGTCGGCCAGCACGAAGTCCTCGTCGATCGGAAGCGAGAACTTGTCACGGATGTCAGCCATGATTTCGGCTTGCTTCACCGTGTCAATGCCCAATTCACCTTCCAAGTCCTGATCGAGTTCAATGAAATCAGCAGGATAGCCCGTGTGTTCGACCACAACGGCCACCACCGTGGCGGTCATCTCAGCATCGTCAACGACCGTTGCTGGGGCCGTTGCTGCTGCAGGGGCTGCTGCAGGGACGTCTTGCGGCGCGACCGAGGCAGGGGGTTGCGCAGGCGAAGAGGCGACAGGTGCTGGCGTGGCGGGAGGGGCAACACCGCCACCCCCCGTCATCCGTTGAATGTAGCCAATCATGTGATTGAGCGTCGGATAATCAGCCAGCACGAAATCTTCGTCGACGGGGAGGCCGAAGCGTTCACGGATGTCGGCCATGATTTCGGCCTGCTTCACCGTGTCAATGCCCAACTCTCCTTCGAGATCTTGGTCCAGTTCAACAAAGTCAGCAGGATAACCGGTATGCTTGACCACAACTTCGATGACCGTGGCGACCATTTCGCCGTCTGCAACCACGGGTCCGGCTGGGGCCGGTACGGCGGGCGTGGGCGCCTCGGCAGGTGCTGGAGACACGGGAGGAGCGGGAGCTGCGGGTGCAGCAGGTGCAGCAGGCGCATCCACCACCGATGGACGACCCTCCCACTCGGCCGTTGGGGGCCACGGGTCGCCCTGGACACCGCCGTGGAGGTTGTCGTCACCGTTCACGTAGGCCACGAGTTTGTTCTGCAGGACACGCATGACGACGTCGTCGGTGCCAGCGAGACCGCGAGCCCAAGCCAACAACTTCGCCCCGTTGATGCGTTCGCCCTGAACCGGCCATCGGCGCATGAGCGACAAGGCGATTTGCGAGCCAAAGCCTGCGGCGAAGCGTAAGCCGTATTGGAGCTCGGGATAGTCGCCGCCCGTTGAGAGGTTGAGGTCGCCCAGTTCAGGGTCCTTTTCTCGGTGGTTGGCGATGGGGGGGATTCGACCGGTCTTCAGTCCGTAGAGCATGCTGGCGTCTTCGATACCGACCGCCATGGGGTGGCCGGTGAAGCCCTTGGTGTTGGCAATCACGAGCTTGTTGGTTGATTCGCCAAAGGTGTCGCGAAGTGCCTTCACCTCGGACTGAGCAGAACCGCCACGAGCGGGCGTGTAAGTTTCGTGCGAGAAGAACACCGTGTTGGGCGCCATGGCGTGACGGTCGAGCCCCCAGCGGCGCTCCATGTCGGTGATGAAGCCGTTGACGACTTGGCCAACGTGGTCGACGTCAAGCCGCGTGCCGTGATAGGCGGAGTTGGCCGTGGTGGAACCGAGGACTTCTGCAATGGGTTGCACGCCCCGCTGCTGTGCTTCTGAGTGGCGCTCGACCACAAAGGCTGCTGCACCCATGCCGAGAATCAACCCGTTTCTGCGACGGTCAAACGGCAACGCCGTCTCCTCGACCACGTTGTTGGTTGCTGCGGCACCGGAGGCTGCAAAGCCGCCTGCAATCCACTCCCACAGGTCGTCGCCCGTGACGTCGTCGCCGCTGATGATGACCACGCGGTCCACGCGGCCGGCGTCGAGCCAGTCTTCGGCCACACCAAACGCCGCCGTCGCCGTTGCACATGCGAGGTTGATCGTGGTGTTGGGTCCACGGATGCCCGTGTACTGTGCGAATTGTGAATGCCCCATGTTGAGGGTTTGGAAGAGGTAACGGCGGTCAAACCGACCTTCCCCGTCGTCGCCGTCGTTCTTGGCATGCTTGATGCTCATCTGCAAGCCGGGGAAACACGATGAAAAGACGATCCCCGTGCGCTCACGCTGAACTTGCGGGACCTGCCAGTTGCGAATCAATCGCAAACCGCCTTTTCCGACTTGCTCGACCGGCGTGAGTGGAATGCCTGCATCCCGTAGCGCGAGCAAACCAGCGGCCACGGCCAGTTGCGTGCTGATGTCCCATGCGAGGATGGCTTTGGGGTCAATGCCAAATTCTTCGGCCAAATCAAAGGCGCCTTTGAGGCCAGCCAGTTGCGGGATGTCGCCGAACACCTTGGCCTGATCCATGTTCACCGAGCCGTCTCGTCCTTTGATGAGGCGAACGATGTTCTTGTCCAACAAACGCTGCTTGTATTCGTCTGAAACCTCGCTGATGCAAGTTTCACCGCGAACAAGTTTCTCAAAGGCGTCTTCTGAGAAGACACGGTCCATGCCGGGCAATCCGAGGGAGATACCCGTGACCACGTACGGATCCACGTCTCGCCTCGAAGTCGTCTGAAGCGCAGCTGCGGTCTGCACGGGAGCCACCTTGAGAGAAGCCGGAGCAGCCAACGAGGTCATGGGAGCCCAGGAAGCGGGTGGAGCGCTCACCCAGCGGTTCAGATCTCCCGCTGTGAGCGCACCCGACGCATCGTATTCAGCATCGGTGGTTGCTTCTGCAGCAATGGTGGCGACCACGCTTTGCACTTGTTGCGGCGTGAGTCCAAGGCCGTCGGTCAGGGAGACATGCCCGTGACAGAAGGAGGCAGGGTAGCCGCTGTAGGCTGCGATCCTGTCGCCAACGTAGGCCCGAATGGCTCTGTCTCGGGCATAATCGGTATCCAAGGGACCGGCATGAACCACGGCTGCGGGGGAGGCAGCAGGCGCAACGATGTTCGGTGCGGCGCCACCGCTTCCTGGCAGGGGTCTTGCCCGAACCCGAAGGGATTCCAATGCTGCGGAGCTGACGGTTGGCGTGGAGACGACGGTGGAGCGGGCTTCAACAGGCCCTGCCTTGAAGCCGTCTTGAAGCGCGTCCAACGACGGCCAGACCGGTGGTCGGCCCGCGAGTGCAAGGGCGCCAATGGCGGTCAAGAAACTTGCAACACCGCCTTGCTTCGGGTGGTTGGTCATCACGGGAACGTGCGGTTTCCCTTCGAGGATCTGCATGGCAAACATGGTCAACGCACGCTTCGGCCCGACCTCAACGAACACGCGGCCGCCTGCGTTGTACATGGTTTCGATTTGCTTGGTCCACTCGACCGAGGAGGCCATTTGAGGGGCGAGTTGTTCCAAAATAGCCGCTTTGGAATCGGCTCCCTCCATCGGGTAGAACCCGCCGTCAACGTTGGCGGTGATCGGCACCGACGGCCAGCGAATTTCCAACCCTTCCAAAAATCGGCGGAGAGGTTCGTTGGCAGGTGCGACAATTCGAGAATGGAAGGCATGCGAGGTGGCGAGGGCGACGCAGGAGAAGCCTTGCTCCTCAAACGTGGCCATGGCGGCTTTGACGGGCGCTGTTTCACCGGCGATAACGGTCATCTTGGGTGAGTTTTTGTTGGCCGCAATTACGTAGCCCTCCGTTGCCTCGAGCACGGCTTCGACGGTTTCGTAAGGTGCGGTGACGCTGGCCATGAGGCCCTTGTCGTCGATCTCGACCGAGCCCATCTCCGTTCCTCGAGCGGCAGCGGCTCGAAGAGCACCGTCCATGTCCAAGATGCCCGAGGACATCAGAGCAGCGTACTCTCCCAAGGAATGCCCCGCAACCATGTCAGGAGCGTGGCCGTAGGCCCCCAGCGTGCGCTCAATGGCCAGGTCGGCCGTCAGCATCGCCGGTTGCGTGTATTCCGTTTGCTTGAGTTTGTGCTCCGCTTCCTTGAGCTCTTCTTTGCTCAGCGAGGAGCGGAGAACGAAACCGGAAAGCGTCTCGCCGCCAAGAACCTCCACCATGGTCTCATCGGCCTGGCTCCAAACCTCTGCGGGGGCCGTGAAGCGTTGAACCAAATCGGCGGTCATGCCCACGTACTGACTGCCTTGGCCGGGGTACATGTGAACGATTTTTGCCTCGGCTGGCATGGCGGGCTGGTCGGTCACGAGCACGCCTTGAGCCTGCAAGAAGCCCCATTTTTCTGCGTCAAGCATCGCCTGACCAGCGAGCGTTTGGCGTTTGGTGAATTCCGCCCACGAGGTGGCGATCAGCGCCATCCGGAAGGGTGCTTCGGCGTCAAACGACGCACTGGCGGTTTCAAGCGCAGAGGACAAACGAAGCCCACGGGGATCATCATCAAACAGCGGCCCCTCGAAGGAAACGGCTTGCACGGCCTCGTGCAAGGCTTCCAAAGAAGAAGCCGACAGCAGCAGCAGACCGCCCTCGACAGCCTTGATTTCATCGTGGGTCATGGTCGCCGGCAGGCTCCCATCGAAAATGGACGGGGCTGAAACGGGACCCTGCCCGCTGTAGGCCGTCCATCGAGCATCCCACTCCGCCGCCATGGGAGCGTGGTAGTCCGGTTCGTAGCCCTCGAGGGCAATGTGGAAGTTCGTGCCACCGAAGCCAAACGCTGACACACCTGCCCGACGAGGGTGCGAGGATGGACGGGGCCACTCGAGCGGCGCCGTGGGTACGAAGAAGGGGATGTTTGACCAGTCCACCGTGGGATTTGGTGTCTCAAAATTTGCGCTGGGCGGGATGGTCCTGTGGTGCAAGGCCATGACCGATTTCATGATTCCAGCGATGCCCGCTGCGGCTTTGAGATGGCCAATCTGGGATTTGATGGAGCCCACAGCGACGTTGCCAGCGCCTTCAACGCCGGTCCATAACCGGGAAAGCGTGGACAATTCCGTGGCATCGCCGACCTTGGTGGACGTCCCGTGAGCTTCAACGAGTTCTACGCTGGAAGCGTCGTAGCCCGCCTGGCTGTAAGCCCGCGCAATCGCTTGGATTTGACCACGTTGGCTCGGTGCCGTGATGCCCTTGCCGCGCCCGTCCGAGGATCCCCCGATGCCTCGGATGACGCTGTAAATCTCATCCCCGTCCCGCATGGCATCGCTCAACCGCTTCAGAACGAGAACACCGGCGCCTTCGCCCATGACGAACCCGTTCGCACGGGCATCAAACGGCGAAGAGTGCGATGGTGAAAGCGCGCCGATGGCGGAGAATTTTGCAAACGTTGCGGGGTCCATCGTACGGTCCGATGCACCGGCGAGCATGACGTCCACTTGGCGGGTCTGTAACAGTCGGCATGCGTCCAACACGGCTGCCATGGAGGAGGCGCAAGCAGCGTCCATGGCGTGGTTTGGACCTTGCAAATCAAGCAGGTTGGCCACGCGGCCTGAAACGACGTTGGCCAATTCACCGGGCATGGTGTCCTCGTCGATGCGTGGTGCACCCTCCAACATGGCGTCGGAAAACGCACCCAAGTTTGCCTCCGGCAGACCGTGAGCCTTGGCCACCGCACCTGTATGTTCGGACCACACGCGTAAATTCGACAGGTTTCTGTTCTCGCCGCCCAGGGCGTTGGCGAACACGACCCCCGTTCGCGTGCGGTCGATGTCCTTGGCATCGCCGCCATAACCAGCGTGCTCGATGGCATCAGCGGAGACGGTCACGGCCCAGAGTTGACACGGGTCGATCTGCGGCAAGGTGCCCGGAGGTTGCCGCCATCGTCGCCAGTCAAACTCGGCATCGCTCACAAGTGCCCCGATCTTGGCGTAGGTGAATCCCTCGGTGTGCGCCCCGGGTCCGCCCTCTTTCCAAAAGTGGTCAATGGGTCCGGGCCAGCGCCCTTCCGGCAGCGTTTTGATGCTGACTTTTGCATCCAGGATGTTCTGCCAGAACGCATCGATGCCGTGGGCGTCGGGCATCAGGGCGCCCAAGCCGATCACGGCGATTGGCTCGAAGGGGCCTTGGTCAATTCCCTCGCAGGGTTTGCCGTCTTCCGTTGTCAAGGTCATGGTCCCACCTCAGTTCATGATGCTCTCCGGCACCATCGTGATCGAATATCCGGCATCCACGTAGATGCACTGGCCGGTCACCCCGGCTGCGAGTGGACTGGCCAGCCACAGCGTCGCTCCGGCTACGTCATCTTGGCTGACGTTTCTTCGCAGCGGTGCATTGGCTTCGACGTGGTCGAGAATCCGGTCAAATCCGGGGATGCCGCTGGCGGCAATCGTCCGAATCGGGCCGGATGAGATGGCGTTGACGCGGTGACCTTCCGGACCGAGATGGCAAGCCAACTCGCGGGTCCAGCACTCAAGGGCGGCTTTCGCCATGGACATGATGCCGTAGCTTGGAACAAAGCGGTTGGACGCAGCGTAGGTCAGGGTGATGGTGGAGGACCCGGGATTGAGGTAGGGGAGGGCGTGTTTCAAACATCGCTGCAGCGAGTTGGCGGAGATGGTCATCGCCGTGTTGATGTCCTCGTCTTCCACGAACAACACCGGACGGTCAAAACATGCCCGCGGAGCGAACCCGATGGCGTGGACGAGAATGTCGGCCTTCTTACCCGGATGTTCAGCGGCGAAGGCCGTGAAAAATTCCTGAGTTGTGCCGTCGGATGCAACGTCAAGCGGATAGAACCCTCCGATGGCAGGAAGTTGGTCTTTCAATTTGAACACACGGCTCATGAATCGCTTCTGGTACCCCAAATACAGGGTGACACCAGCAGCGGCCAACTGCTTGCAAATGGCCCAAGCGATGGAGTCCTCGCTGGCAACACCAAACACAAAGGCCGTTTTACCTTGTAGACCGAGCATGAAAAACCTCCGTGGGGATTAGGTGTAGTGCGCTACACCAAGCCTTTGAGTGTTCCTCAAGAAATCGTGTCACATCGGCCGAGTTGGGGCGTTGGTACCGACGGCCAAAAATGAGCCTCAAAGGTCGGCGAAAACATCGTCAAACTCGTCTTCTTCATCGGCGAACAAATCCTCCAGTTCTGAGAAATCAAGTTCGTCCTCTTCGTCGTCATCGTCTTCCAGTTCAACCGGAGGGACATAGACGGGTTGGGCGTTGGCGCGACGTCGGAGGGTGCGTGCGAGCGCCACGATGAAGATCAGACCAAACAGCACGGCAGCACCGATGCTGCCGTACATGACGAGGGTGTCCTTGTCGACCTCTTCCAATCCGCCACCCAAGCCACCGGCCGTGTTGCCGGCCTCGAGCTGAAGAGAAACGCTGGTCTCGCTCACAGGAGCGGAGTCGTCGTTCTCACTCTCGGCTTGGAACGTGACTTGGTAGCGGGCATCTTCTGCGATTTCGGAGGGAGCCCGGACCGTCAACTCCCTGACCGTGGAGACGCCGTCCTCCTGCACGTCTTCAGCAACGAAGGTCCCACCAGGGAAGGAGAAACCGGCCTCTTCGAGTTCGGCAACGTTGATGATGCTCACCCGAATCTTGTCGTTGTCGTTCCCGTTGTTTTGGAACTGGAAGGTGATTTTCACCTCGTCGCCTTCGGCCATGGTACGGGTGCTCTTGTCGGAGATGTCGAGGTCGACCATGCCGTAGGTTGCAATGTTGAGGTCCCCGCTCACGCTTGCGTTGGAAGCGAGCGCCTCGGGCCAATCCAACATGCCGACGTTGGTGACCGTAGCCGTCAACGTGAAGTCGTAGGAGAGTTCAGCGGACAGTCGAGTTTGTCCGGAGAAGGTGACCGTGAAATCCTCTTCTTCGTCAGGTCCAAGGGTGAAGGTGTCGTCCTCCAGCATCATGTCAACCTCAAGGCCGTCCCATTCCTTCTCAACGCTGATGGTTTCCTCAAACGAAGAGGGGTTTCTGACCGTGCAGGTGATTTCGACGACCGGGTCGTTCAACGGGTGGACATCGAGCTCGGGTTGCTTGTCATCGCAATCGATCTCGACACCCGGGGCCGTGGGCGTCTGAGCAGCCGCCAGGGGCAGGAAGCAACACAGCATCATCGCTGCGAGCAATGTACCCAGTTGGCGGCGCATCTTGAAGTCCCCTCGGCTCCTCGTGGTGATACCCTTTCATCAATGTGATGGGGGGTTGTTGTGCCAAGTTGGCGTTCTCACGCACCGTAAACGGCAGCAGGCAGTTCGCTGTGCGTGTTCCACATGATTTCCTCGTCCACCCCAGCATCAAGAAGCTGTTGCGTGCGCTTTGGCACGGTCTTCGGGCCGAGCACAGCCCCCGGGCGTCGTGGGTCGTCCATGTAGTCGGTTTCAAGGAAAAACCCGTGCTTTGCGTCCTTGTGGGTCTCGATCAGTCGCTCAAGTGCTCCCTTCCCGCACAACACACTGGGCGTGAGGCCGTGCGTGTTGACCGTCCTGACGTCGGGCGGCGAATAGTGGCGAACCAGTTTCCTCAGGTCCATGCCCTGTCGAGTGGCCCGACGTGCGAGGTCAGGGTACGTGTCATCGCTTTCACCTTCAACGTGCAACTGCAGGGGAATCCCTTCCTGTGCTGCAAGGTGCATGGTCTCGTCGAGCAATTCATTGGAAAGGTCCCAGATCTCATCAGCGACGGGCCAGTGAGGCCGTCCGACTTCGCCGATGGCATGGGCATGGCCTTCGTGAACCAGAGCGAGCGCAGCCTCAATGCTGTGGCGATAGTTCTCAACGGCACGTTCCTTTCCGGCCGACCCCTCATCGCCCACCCACCGTTCAAACTGGTGCGCAAAGGCGGCGGGGTGAGGGCCCAACACCACGCGAACACCCAACCCGACCTCGTCCCGTACCGATTGGGCCATGTCAACCGTGTCCCTGTACGAAGCATCGTGGCCGGCCAGCGTTTCGGGGGGAGCCGCAAAATCCGGACAATGGACCAGCACAATGTCGGTTCCTCCAACCCGCTGGAATGCACGAGCAGCATCAAGAAACAGGCCTTTGCGGTTGAGGTGGAAGTGATTGTCCAAAATCGGACCGTCGTAGACCATGAGCGCCCCTCAAATTCGTTCCACGAACAACCCACGGTCGGCGAACACGCCCTTCCAGTAGACGGCTGCCATCGCCACCATGTTCGGGTGGCGAGCGTCAGCGACGATGCACTTTCCATTGGGCCAAATTTGGACGGTCAAACTGTGGCGCGTGTCGGCCAACGTGGTGCACCCGAGGCGGGCATCGTATTCGGCAGAGCCCGATGGAAGCGCGGCTGGGATGGCTTCGAGGTTGATCGATTGTTCAAACTGGAACGAGACAACCACGGGCCCCATTTCAGCAACAAGACCGCTGTCATCCATACCCATGCGAAGAAGCAGTTCTTTGGCTGCAGCCCGCGCTGCCTCGACTCGATGGGTGCCGTGAACGACGATGCGCCCCTCCTCGTCGATGACGAGGGTGGCACGCGGTCGCTCCATGGCTTTGATGACCACGCCGCTGTTGCGCTGACCGCCGACTTCAGCCACCACACGATCGTGGTCGAGCGGCGTCGGGCAAACAAACCGGACGAGTTGGTTTTCAACGCGGACATCGATGCTGCCGGTTGCCATCTTACTCTTCCTCCGTGTGAGTGGAATCGGTTGCCGTTGATGAAATCTCCTCCGCAGCTCGATTCTCCTCCAGCGCCTTCACCATCGCTGCTGCATGGGGTTGGTGGACGACCAGCAACAGGGTTGCTTCGTTGCCATGTGCTGCCCGTAGCGAGGCCAATGCACCACGCACGCGGGCGGCATACCGCTCGTCCCGGCGCTTGGCGAGAGCCGGCGTGCTCAACCACTCCGAGAGTTCCCACCAAGCAGCGCTCAACACGCTGGCAGTGGAATAGTCCACGGATTGCCCTTTGGGGGGAGGTTGAGCGTTGAAGAGGTGGTGCTTGACGCTCTTTTTCCACCGCTTCCCAACACGCACCATGCCCAGCAATTTTCGCCAGTGAGAGACCGCTCGGGCTTCCTGCGTCAAGTAATCGCCCCAGTCGTCGTCATCGGCGAGCGGTTCGATGAAGAACACCGGCCGGTCGTGGCGGTCAGCGTTTCGCTGAAGGCGACGCGGCTCGGGGTCCGGGAAGCGCCCTCCCTGCAGGCCATCGAGCGTCTCAATGCCCTCAATGTACTTGCCAAAGGCGCCACCGGAAAGGAGAGCATGGGTGAGGTTGATGCCCTGCGATTCCGCTTCATCGGCCTCTTCCTGCACCCACAGATCAACGATGTCCGGTGATTCGAGCAAAGCCAAGCCGTGCCAGTCCACCCGTGGACGCATCGCATTGGGATAGACCACCGTGGGCATCGTCCCGTGAACGATCACGGTCCCGCCGTCGGGGTCCTCCCAGACCGCATCGGTCCACAGCGAGGACATGTGGATACCTCACTGGTTGTTGACCCAGTCTTGAAGGGACTCAACGGTCCATCCCCTGTCTCTTATACACATCTCCGAGCCCACGAGACACCA
>CAXGZM010000026.1:0-15980 GCA_964014165.1 uncultured euryarchaeote
AAATCGGCAAGGAGAGATGGGAAATGAAAAACACAGATTACGACATCCAGGAGTTGCTCCAACGTGATGTCTATGTCAACGATACCAAAGTAGGAACGATCGTGGGTGAGCGACACCACCCAAACGAGGCACGAGTGAAGTCCATGCGGATACAAGTGCTGCCCGACGTTGCTGACGAATACATGCGAAAACCTGCGGAACTTGCACCGCTGCCGAAAGAACTGGTGCACAGCATTCGCGGCGATGGCACGGTGAAATTGTCGAAATCGATGCGAGAACTGCAGCGCCGCTGGCGAAACACCGTGCGCATTGACGAGAAGCTTTACGCTCCCGACGAGATGTTGGATCGAGCCGTTTTGGACAACCAAGGCGAGGAGATTGGCGTGATCACCGGTTTGTTCCGTGTGAAGCGGACCTACAAGGGCGTCATCGTGACAACTCGCATGCGCATGCAGATGGAATTCGGCGTGGACGAGCAGATTCGCATTCCGATCACCGCACTCGCTCGCACACGAGAGCGCCTGGACGAAGTGGTCCTTTCTCGTACCTTCGAGAAGGTCATGCAGTTGCCGTCGTACATCACGATCAACAGCATGGAAGAAGAGTGAGCGGGTTCAACCACACGCACGCCATTGCGAGCCGTCATGCTTATGACGGGGGGTCAAGTCGGCGAGTTTACCCTTGCGCGGGTGGCTTAGTCGGTTAGAGCACCCGGCTGATAACCGGGAGGTCGCAGGTTCAAGTCCTGCCTCGCGCACCATTCCACGTCCCACTGCGGCTCGCAAAGAAGATGAAGGTCCAGCCGCTGGAACCGTTCAAGGGGATGGCATGGTCGTCGTATCGGGCAGCAACGCAGGCAGCATGGCCAAGCAACTTGCCGATACACTTGGATGGGCGCACCATCCGCTCGAAACCCGCCGATTCCCCGACACGGAAGGCTACATTCGCATTCCAACCGACACCATCGAGGCCCTCAGAGAGGAACCCGTGGTGTTGGTTTCGAACACCTTTCCCGATTCCGGCATCGTTGAGACACTGTTGATGCTCGACGCCATCCAAGACGTCCGAAGCGGCCGTTTGCAAAATTTGCGAGAAATTGGCCCTCAAACCCTCCCTGACGTCGGAAAAGGTGTCGTTTTGGCGATTCCGTACTTTGGCTACTCTCGCCAGGACAAGCGATTCAAACCAGGCGAGTCCATCTCTGCCCGAGCCATCGCCGACATGCTCGCCACCCGTTGCGACGGGCTGGTCCTGCTCGACCTCCATGCGCCGGCGGTGCTGAGCAACATGTCAATTCCCGTGGCGTTCACCACCGCCATGCCCGAGTTGGCGCACCACCTCAAGGAGTCCGTGAATCCAGATTTCATTCTCTCACCCGACAAAGGGGCCATCGACCGTGCGTCGAGCGTCGCCAATCAAATCAACTGCGAGTTTTCCTACCTTGAGAAAACCCGCATCGACGCCCACACCATCGTGCACAAGGCCAAGGATCTTGACGTCGCTGGGAAATCGGTGGCCATCGTGGACGACATGATCGCCACAGGGGGGACCATTTGCCGAGCTGCTGAGGCGTTGCGAAGTCAAGGGGCCGTTCAGGTGCATGCCGCCTGCAGCCACGGTCTGTTCACCGGAGGGGCCATCGCTCGTCTCTTGCGCTACGTGGACGGCGTTCACGCCACCGGTTCGCTGCCCAACGCCAGGGACGTGATTTCGGGCGGCCCGGCGTTGGCCCGGGGGGTCGCGCAGGTCCTCGACGAACTTGGTCTCGCATCCTGAAAAACGGACGACTGCGTAGAATCTGGAAGATTCGTGTTGAATTTGGAGCCCCGTATGGCTTCCGTTGTGTTTATATTCGCGAGGTCGTGCGGAGGGATGCCCCTATCACGAGGAAGGAGTGATTCCAATGAGTGTACACGTGCAATTTGAAACCCCAGAAGACCTAGCCAACAAGATTTACGACATGATCGACCTCAACAAGAACGGTCGTGTCAAGAAAGGAAGCAACGAAGTGACCAAAGCCGCCGAGCGCGGTACGGCCCAGTTCATCATCCTTGCAGAGGACGTGAACCCACCCGAGTTGTTGGCCCACATCCCCCTTATCTGCGCCGAGAAAGACATCCCCTTCGGCTACGTGCCGAGCCAGGAATTCCTCGCCAAGGCCATCGGCATGCCCAAGGACACCTCTGCAGCCTCCGTTGCTGTGATGGAGATCACCAAAGGCGCCCAAGAAAAATTCCACGAAGTCGTTGAAGAAATCAATGGCCTCAAGAACTGAACCACGACCACGAGTTGATTGAACATGAGTGAAGAACTTGGTGGATGGCCAGCAGAAGTGGTCGAAATCGTGGGGCGAACCGGCATGACCGGCGAAGCCACGCAAGTCAAGGTGCGAGTGAACGACGCCCCGAACCCCCGGGACGTCGGCCGTATCATCAGCCGAAACGTCGTCGGCCCCATTCGAGTGGGCGACATTTTGATGCTCAAGGACACGGGCCGTGAAGCCCGCAAGCTGAACGCACGGTGAGAACAATGCCAGAACGACGAATTTGCAATTTCACGGGCGAGGAGATCGAGCCCGGCACCGGCATGATGTTTGTCCGCAAGGACGGCAGCGTTCTCTGGTTCAAGAGCAGCAAGGCTCGCAAGAACCAACTCCAACTGAAGCGAAACGCTCGCAAGGTCAAGTGGACCCGCCATTACGTCAAGGGCGGCATCCAGTGAGTGCTTGAAGAGCGCACAGCCCCACAGCAACGCCCTTAAACGGGTCACTTTTGGGTTGGTACGGTGAACACCATGGAAACGACCTACATCATGATCAAACCCGACGGCGTGCAGCGAGGACTCATCAGCGAAATCATCGGCCGCTTTGAGCGAAAAGGCTTGAAGTTGGTCGGCCTGAAAGCCATGGTGCCCACCGAAGAAATCGCTCGAGCACACTACGACGTGCACAAAGAGCGCCCCTTCTTCCCCGGCCTGATCAAATTCGTGACGTCCGGTCCCGTGGTCTGCATGGCTTGGGAAGGCGTTGAAGCGATCGCTGTGGCCCGCAAACTCATCGGCGCAACCAACGGTCGCAACGCTGACCCGGGTACCATCCGAGGCGATTTCGGTATGGACATGGGCTTCAACATGATTCACGGCTCCGACGCACCGGAAACCGCTGAGTTCGAACTTGGACTCTGGTTCCCCGAGGGCTTGATGTCGTGGGAAAACACGATGGGCACCTGGGTCTACGAGTGAAGCCTCATAGCACCGTACGACCGGTGGTGAAACCATGACCGACGACGAGGTCGCCAACATCGAGGAAGGCGAACCTGCGCTGCGCGGCCACAACCGACAACCCATCGTATCGGTTCTCGGACACGTCGACCACGGCAAGACCAGCCTCCTGGACATGGTTCGCTCCATCGGCAGTCAACGTCAAGCCAGCGTGATGGACCGGGAAGCCGGCGGCATCACGCAACACATTGGTGCAACCGAAGTCCCCGCCGACGTGTTGAACGAGACCTGTGCCGCCATGCTCGGCGGGAAGAATTTCAAGTCACCCGGACTGTTGTTCATCGACACACCGGGGCATCATTCCTTTGCTTCGCTTCGAAACCGTGGCGGCTCCGTGGCCGACATTGCCGTTTTGGTCGTCGACATCATGGAAGGCCTTCAGCCTCAAACCATCGAGTCGTTGAACATCCTCAAGGAAACTCGAACGCCGTTCGTCATCGCCGGAAACAAGGTCGATCGCCTCCATGGCTGGCGTTGCGAAGCCGGGCGTTCGTTCGTTGAATCGTTCCGTGCACAGCGAGAGGATGTTCGAGCGCTGTTCGAGGATCGATACTGGAAAACGGTCGGGCAGTTCTCCGAACACGGTTTCAACCTTGAGCGCTACGACCAGATCAAAGATTTCCGCCAAAACGTTGCCCTCGTGCCCATGTCGGCCAAAGAGGGGGAAGGGCTGCAGGACTTGTTGGCCGTCACCGTTGGATTGGCCGAACGCTTTCTCGAAGATCGCCTCACCGACACGCTTGGCGCAGCCCAGGGCACCGTGTTGGAAATGCGCGACGAGGTGGGGATGGGGAAGACCATCGACGTCATCCTTTACCGCGGTCAACTGAGCGTGGGGGACACCGTCATGCTCGCAGGCCAAGACGGGCCGTTCACGACGCACATCAAAGGACTGAAGCGGCCGCAGGGCATGGCAGAAATGCGTGATGCTGGCAAGCGATGGGTCAATTTTGACACGGTGGAGGCTGCCTCCGGCGTGAAGATCGTTGCACCAAAGCTCGAGGCCACGATTGCCGGTACCACGCTCCACGTAGCCAACACGGAGGAAGAAATCGCCGTGGCCGAAGAGGCCATCCGAGAAGAGTGGCGGGCCATTTTCAACACGATGCCCGTGATGTGCTCGTCATGCAACGAAATTTTCGCCCGCCATGCCTTTGGCGAGCACACGGCGTCGGGGCCTTGTCGCGGAGCCGAAGAAGACCGTACGGGCGTGGTCATCAAGGCCGACACGGTCGGCGGTCTCGAAGCGTTGGCTTTTGAGCTGCACCAACGGAACATCCCCGTTCGTCAAGCGACCGTCGGACCGGTCAACAAAAAAGACATCCTGATGGCCAAGTCCGCTGCTGACCCTCTTCAGCGGGTAATTCTTGGTTTCTCGACCAAAGCCAACACGAACGATACCGCGCAGCAACTTGAAGACGACGGGGCTGAGGTGAAATTCATCTCCGGGCCCATCATCTACCACATCATGGACGCCTTCGAAGAATGGCAAGAATCCACCAAGGCGGCCATCGAGGAAGAACAGCGTGAATCCATGGTGTATCCCGGGAAGGTTCTCTACCTCAAGGATCACACGTTCCGCGCCAAAGGCCCCGCCATCGTCGGCATGCGCGTCCTCGGAGGCCGCATTCACGTCGGCCAGCGATTGATGAAACTCGACGGAACGCCCGTTGGCCAAGTCAAGAGTTTGCGAACCCGCGCAAGCGAGGACGTCAAAGAAGCCATGCAGGGTGAAGAAATCGCAGTCGCCGTCCAAGGCCCGACCGTTGGCCGACACATCGAGGAGTTGGACGAGTTTTACGTCGATGTTCCCGAGCGGCACGTTAAACGGCTCAAGAAAGCCGACCTTTCACCCGTGGAGGAAGAGATCCTTGCGGAGATCGTTGCGCTCCATCGGAAAGACAACCATTTCTGGGGCCGTTAGCGTTCGTTCAGTCTGATGTCTGGATGAGCATTTTTGATAGAGAAAGCGCGCACATTCATATAAGATATGAGCGGACATTCTTCTGCGAACGAGGTCTTTCTATGGAAGCAAGTATGCAAGCAGGCGCCGGTGGCGCACGTACCCAAGATTTGATTGCGACCGTATCGGCCATTTCCAACAGCCTGATGAACGAAGTCAGCAAGGTCATCATCGGGAAGAACGAGAACCTCCGCCGTGTGACCGTCGGCATTTTGTCCAACGGCAACATGTTGCTCGAGGATTTCCCCGGCCTGGCCAAGACGCTGCTGGCCAACACCTTCGCCCGGGCTTTGGGGTGCAAGTTCAAGCGCGTTCAATTCACCCCCGACTTGTTGCCATCTGACATCATGGGGACCTACATGTACGACCAGAAATCCGGCGAGTTCAAGCTCCGAGCCGGCCCGCTGTTCTCCAACATCCTCCTCGCTGACGAGATCAACCGTGCCCCTCCAAAGACCCAAGCGGCCCTCTTGGAAGCCATGGAAGAAAAGCAAGTGACCATTGAAGGGATCACGCACAAACTCCCCGCACCGTTCGTTGTGCTTGCCACGCAAAACCCCATCGAACAGGAAGGTACCTACCCGCTGCCTGAAGCGCAAATGGACCGATTTTTGATGAAGATGAGCATGGGCTATCCCGACCGCGCAGAGGAAAAGGCCATCCTCGCCCGACGAAAGTTGCGAGGCCAAGACGAACACATCGTCGAGCAGGTGACCTCACCCAAGAAGGTGGTCGCCATGCAAAAGGCCCTTGAAACGGTGCACGTCGACCCTGCCATCCTGTCTTACATCATCGAAATCGTTCAGCGAACCCGTGAAGACCACCGCGTCATCAACGGGGCCTCGCCTCGTGCAAGCCAAGCGCTGTTCAAGACCGGCCGTGCTGCTGCTGCGGTGGCCGGACGCAACTACGTGATCCCCGATGACATCAAGGGCATCGCCCTGCAAATCATCTCGCACCGTATCAACATGAAGCCCGAAGCCAAGATTCGAGGCATTACGGGCATGCACATCGTTCGGAAGATCCTCTCCGAGGTTCCCGTTCCCGTGATTCAACCTGCCTGATGCGTGGGTCTTTGATGCCTGCATTGAAAGGGGAAGTCCTTCCTGCTGAAGACGCCGGAGGCTGGACACCGTGAACCCCTACAAGATGGTCATCGCTGTAGCGAACCAGAAAGGTGGGTGCGCCAAAACCACCACGGCCGTCAACGTCGCGGCTGCCTTGGCCAAAGGTTCTCGTCGACAAGGCCTGCCGCCCGCCAAGGTCCTGCTCGTCGATTTGGACCCGCAGGGAAATTGTGCCACCTCCTTTGGTCTCGAGAAGAAGAAAATCAAGAAGACGGTGTACGATCTGTTGACCAACGACTCGGGTGAAGATCTCCCGCTGATGGAGGAATACCTCATCCCGCCCGAGGAGATCACGAAAGCCATGCGCGAGGCGTGGAGTAACCGAAACGGTGGCAAGAAAGTCCCCGACACCATCGATGCGGGTCACCTCTACATTCTGCCCAGCGACATTCATTTGTCCGGCGCAGAGATTGAACTCAGCCACAAAATCGGTCGTGAGACACGTCTTCAGGAGGCCCTGCTCCCGATCATGGATGAGTTCGACTACATCATCATCGATACGCCACCGTCCCTCGGGCTGCTCTCGATCAACGCCATGTGTGCTGCCAACTGGGTGATGGTGCCCGTACAGGCCGAATATTACGCCCTGGAAGGGTTCAGCATGCTGATGAACTCGATCAAGATGATTCAGCGACGCATCAATCGAAACCTGAAGATTTTCGGCATCGTCATGACCATGGTGGACGGGCGCTCCAAACTCAGCACCTACGTGTGCGACCAGGTCAACAAAAAAATGCCAAACAAGCTGTTCAACACCACCGTCCGTCGTCTAGCCAAAGTTGCAGAAGCACCCTGGAGCGGTGCGCCTACCGTGATCCTGAACAAGCCTACCAATTCCGGCGCAGGCGCAGGCAGCCTCGAGTACTGGACGCTCGCAAAGGAAGTGCACCAACGCGTGCAGGAAGTTCGCCGAGAGTTTGGTGTCGTTGAGGAATCCCGCCTCCGTCGTGAGCGCACCATCCGTTGAGGTTTGGTGAGCCGGTTTCCATCCGAAAACGAGCGTTCTGAGCCCGCAACCTTTCGCATGGGTTAAGTATGGGCCGAGGTCCAACGAGAACAGGGATTGGACATGACAGGCGAAGGGATGACCTCGGTGAGCGTGAGTTATGAGATTCGACGTCAGTTGAACACCTTGCGAACCACGGGCGGCCATCGCAGCGTCAACGAGTTGCTGGCGGAGATGATTCGCACGCACAAGATGCTCAAGATGAAGGGCGAGATTGACACCCTGAGAGAACGCATGAAGTTGGCCGTTGACGTCGACGTTGAACACCTCGCAGAACGCCTCAACATGGCCCCCTTCCCGGTGTGATGCGCATGATGTCCTGGCGCCCACCTGCCTATCGCTTTGGTGCGAAGGACCTGGTCAAGGCGTTGTGCAGCGATGAAACCGACCAGTCCAAGCTGCTGATGGCAGCGGTGCTGGGGAAGGTCGAACTGTTTGCCGACTCCACAGCGTGGAACGGATTTTTGTGGCTGGTGATGAACACCTGCAAGGTGGAAGGAACGCCGCTCTACACCGGTCTTGAACTCGGTGCTCTCAAGGCCAGTTTGCCCATCGTATGGCGTTAGTTCTTGCCGTACTTGGCCAACCACTCGTGGCCGTACCATCGCCACTGGTCCATCGTCCAACCTTCAGGCAATCCGCCCTCTGGAAGGGGTGGTGCCTCGGCCGGCATCGCCGTTGTCTCTTGAGCGGGTTCGGGTTCAGGGGCTGGTTCGCTGCTCACCCCGGCGATCGCCTCCATGCTTTCTTCCGCGTACGTCATGCTATCTGCTTCGTCAGGGGCGCTCTCGTTCTTGATCGCCATGTCATCAAACCCGTCGTTTTCTGAGAAATCAAGTTGAGCCACATCGTCGTCCCACGAAGCATCAGCGATGATGCCACCGTCGGCGGACATACCGCCGCGACCTTCCAGCGCTTCGAGCGAGGCGTTGGTGGAGGCTCCGGGTGCAACGCCGCCGTACGCTTTGGTGGTGGCCGCTGTCTTCCTTCGGTTGACGATGAAGGCGACGGCCAAGATAAGGGTGGTCAGGCCCACAAAGGCCACGAGACCGACCATGATGACTTGGTTCAGGGTGTCCTCGTCAACGAGGGTCTCGCTGCCTCCGCCGGCGTTGTCGTTTTTCGAGGTGTTCCAAGCGTTGTAGCCCAGCACCAGCGTTCCTTCTTCAACACCGCTGAGGTAGGCCTGGTAGGCGGGGTCGTTCCAACCCATGCAGGCCTCCGAGGTGTCGTTTTTGTCGTTGAGGCAGTGATCTTGTTCGGTTTGGATGAACCCTTTCGTGTCGTCGTAATCCGAGTTGGAGCCTACGCCGTCCCCGTCCCCGTCAAAATGTTCGGTCGGATCGATGTCCATCAGCGGTGATTCGGTTCGGTCCACCCATCCGTCGCTGTCCTCGTCAAGGCAGCCGAAGGAAGGCACAGCGACGTAGCCCGCACTGCTGTTAGGGTCAACGCTCACGGCTTTGGTTGAGGTTCCGAATTCCCAAGGGCATGAATCGGGGCTTTGGCCGTCCGAGGCGTCGCCGTAACCGTCGCCGTCGCCGTCAAGCCACTGCGTCGGGTTGTTGGGGAGCGCATCGGCACCGTTGTCGACGGTCCAGTTCTCGTCTGGATTGGAGTAGCCGTCAAGGTCGCTGTCCGGACAGCCGTACCGGTCCAGGCTGGAAAAAGCGTTCACGGTCGGGCAGCTGTCCGGTTTGAATCCTTCCGGGTTGTCTCCGTAGCCGTCGCGGTCGGTATCGGCCCATTGCGTGGACTCCTCTGGAAACACATCGCCGTCCTGTCCGTTGCTGTTGTCGCCGTACCCGTCGCCGTCGGCGTCAGCCCACTGGTCTGCATTGGTGGGAAACAGGTCGGGGTTCTCACCTGCAACGTTGTCGCCGTAGCCGTCGCCATCGGTGTCTGCCCATTGGGTTTCGTCGTCCGGGAAGGCATCGGCTTGGTTGCCGGCTGGGTTATCACCGTAGCCGTCGCCGTCCGCGTCCTCGGTTTGCGTCGCATCGTTCGGGAAGGCGTCCTTGAGGTCGTTCACGCCGTCCAAGTCGCTGTCGAGGTCGAAGTATCGGACGGTGGTTGAGGTGGGGAAGGTACCAACGGCGAAGAACTGCCCTGTGAATTCCGGCACCACGTCGATGATGTCTCCCGAGGCGGTGAAGGTTTCAATCACCGTGAAGTTGGTTTGGTCAATGAATGAAACGCGACCTTGTTTTGCCCCGACGATGTACATGCTGTTGTGTTCCCCAGCAAACGTGGTTTGCTTGGTGTGGCCGAGGGAAAGGCTGGATGACGCCCATGTTTCGGTGTTGTAGTGGTAAACCGTTCCACCCGTGGTCCCGGCCAACAAGGTGGTGTTGTCTATCTCGCTCAGGTGAGAAACGATGCCGTTCGGCTCGCTCAGCGTGGTGGACAGGGTACCGTCACCTGCATGAATGTAGATCTTCTTGTTGTACGATGCGATGGCCAAGCGGCCGTCGTGGAGAATTTCGAAGGCGGAAATGCCAGAGGAAATGGTGGTGCTGCTCACGCCGGTGAAGCCGGACGTGTCGTACTGGTCTGCGCGGCGTTTTCCAGCGAAGAAAGCCAGCCAGAGGTCTCCCTCCTGGTCGAGGACAGCGTCGTCAACCGGATCCGGAGACGAGATGTTCCAGTAGATGGATTGCGTGCTTATCTGAACCACGTACGCCCCGCTGTCATGGGCCACCGAGATCAGCTCTTGAGCGGCATCAACGCGGGCGTTGTTGGCGCTGACATCGAGGAACACCGTCCATTGCGTTGAGAGAACACCGTTGCTAAAGCTGTTCAGACTGACGTTGCCCTCGTTGTCGACCGTCAGCACGCTCCCGTCGTTCAACGTGGTGAACAGAACCAGGGGGCGGTCAAGGCTGTCGGTCTCACCCCCGTCGGTCAAAAGCGACAAGTCTCCGGCAGCGGACCCCACGGCGCACTGTGTGCTGAGCAAAAACACGATGAAGAGCGCCAGCCGTTTGTTCATGGGACCACCCATGTCCTTGTTAGATATGAACCACGCGCTTGACTGCGCTTACAGGTTTGACCTCAGTCTTCCTGCTCTTCGTCGGCCTTCAGTTGCTTCACCGGTTTCTTGCTGACCGGCGTGAGCGTTCCCTGAACGGGACGGAGTTGAGCGCTTTCCGGGCGTCCGATGGAGGTGGAGGGCGGCGGTCCTCGCTTCTTTTCCGGCACGAGCATGTGGCCCACCGGGGTGAGGGATGCCGTTCGGACCTCTTCTTCTGTCAGCGGTTGAAGCGTTCCACGAATGGGCTTCAACAGCGCCGTGGGACGGGTCATGACCGACCTGTCCTCTTCGGATCCCTCTTCCACGAGTTCGTCGACGGCAGGTTCAACCGTCGCCTCTGTCGTTTCAACGACTTCTTGCACGACTTCCGCCGGTTCGGTCGTCTCCTCCAGCATGGCTTCGCCCATGTCCTCCATCGCCGCTTCTTCTTGCGGTACCAAGGCAGGTTTGGAGATGGGTTGTCGAATGCTCCGGACCGGTTCAGGTTGAGCGACGGGCTGTGCAATCGGCTGGCGCACGGTTCGAACGGGCGGCACCTGACCGGCCAGCGGTCGGGCACTGGTCATCGGGGCTCGCATGTTGCCCAGTCCGAGCCGTGGCTCATCCTGGGCCTGCTGACCCATCAAGCCTCGAAGCGGACGACCTGCGGCAGCGCCAAGTCCATCGGGTCGGGCACCGAGTGCCGTTGGGTCCATCGCACCTGCGCCGAAAGCGGCAGGTGCTTGGCCGGAGATGGATTGCATCCACTTCTGCCGCTTTTCTGCTCGGGTGTCCGTGGCTTGGAGGGCGCTGAATTCTTGCTCGCGTGAGCGGAGTTCTCCTTCGTCAGCGTCGATTTCACTCTGGATTTGTTGGGATACAGCCTCTCTCATCTTCTCTTCGGCCATTTCCTTGAAGGAATCCATCTTCTCGGCAAGACCCTTCAATCGATCGCGAATTTCTGCTCGCTTGAGGCCGAGTTGGGCCTCAATTTCAGCCCGAATCTGTGCTTCACGCTTACGGACATCGATCAGTGCCTTGTTGCGCATGATCTCTTCACGCTTGTCCAACTGGCGCTCGAGTTGCGTGGCGACTTCGTTCTCCTTGCGGTTCTTGAAGGCCTGAAGTCGCTCTTCCATCTCGACCTCCAGCTCGAGGGCGGTTTCCTCCTTGAGCAGGTCAAGGTCCGTTTCGTGCGTCAAGCGTTCGTTGCGAAGTTGTGCGTCAACCTCGGACATGATGGCCTTCCGTGCTGCAGCCTCTCTGGATTGGAACTCGAGGTCGAGCCGTTCGGTCCAGTCTTGCTTGTTGGCGGTGTACTGCGCCTCAAGTTGCTCGCGTAGCTCGGCTTCACGCTCGTAGCGATAACGGGACAGTCGGTTTTGAATCTCAGCCTCGCGAGCATGACGATAGGAGGCGAACTCGTTTTCTTTTCGATGCTCAAGTTCAGCCTCAATTTCGGTTTGGAGGCTTCGTGAAATGTCGTCAATGGCCTTGTTGAAGGTCAGGTCGTACTTCGCTTTGAGGCGGGCCTTTCGTTCGGCCAGTCGCCCCGCTTGTTGCTCGTTGAGTTGGGATTCAATTTGACCGCGGAGTTCGTCGCGGCGTTTGGCGATGGCCAGCTCCACGTCTTCTCGCATGCGCTCTTCGAGGTCATCGGTTTCGCGACGCAACTGCTGTTCAATGTCGCTTTGGAGTTGCTGCGCAATGTCCTCTTCGAGACGAAGGCTCCGGCGCTCATACTCCACTTTGAGGCGGGCTTCCCGCTGCTTCAGGCGCTGACGCAGTTGTTGTTCGAGGCGGGTTCGAATGCCACGGCGGAGTTGCTCTTCTCGTTCGGCCAGCAGGGCTTCATGCCCTTCCTCAAGTCGGTTGATTTCCAAGCCTTCCATTTCGACGAATCGTCGCTCCATCTCCTGTTCGAGGTTCGACTCGATGTCTCGGAGGCGTTGCTGGAGCGTTTGATTGTAGTCGAGGCGCAATCGTTCTTTTTGGATGGCCAAACGGCGGTCGTATTCCTCGTGGAGTTGGGTCTCAATCGCAGCTTTCATCTCGGCCTTTCGTTCTTCCAGGCGTTGGTGCTGTTCCACACCGTGCTTTTCGTGGAGTGCCTGGACCTGGCGTTCAAGTCGCAGGTCGAGCTCGTGGCGAGCCCGTGCTTCCTCGGCAGCCAGTGCGTCCCGTTCCATCGTCTCGAGTTCGGCTTCCATCGTCCCACGAAGCTCGTTTTCCAAGGCGTCGAGGGTCAACTCGTGCTGGACTGCGAGGTCTTTGGCGATGTTCGCCTTCATGGCGTTGACCCGCTCGGTGATCGCTTGCTGACGAAGGCGACGTTCGCGCCGCAAATCGGCCCTCAAGCGCTCCTCTTGACGGAACCTGGCGCGGGTGCCCATGGCTTCGTCGAGGGTCGGAGTATCGGTGGAAGTGAACTGAGAACGCAACGAAGCCAAGGTGATTCGTTCGGTCGTATCGTGGCCTGCGTGCACCGGGTCACCGGCCTCACTGTCATGGCTTTCGCTCATCCCCATTGGAATCCCATCCACTTGTTCATGGACTTCTCTTCATAGATAAGGAGCGCGACGAAGGCGCGGGCGTAGCACGCGCTTTTCCAACCTCTTTGGCAGGACGGAGGTTCTCAGAAGCGGACCGTGAACTGCGTGGTGCATGCAGGACAAGCGATTTCGCGCTTTCCTGGTCGTCGCTTCATTCTCAGATTTCTGTGGCATCCCGGGCACTCAATTTCAACCCGCGGGACGTTTGGTTTGAGCGTGAAGTAGGTGTCACACGAACCGCACTTGAGGTCCGCAGGCCGTTGGTCCACGCCTGCGACCAACACTTTGGAGCAGTTGGGGCAGGAGATTTTCTCTTCCCGCCACTTGCGTCGCGTGGCGTCGTGGTTGACTCGGACCCGTGCGCTGCAGAGGTTGCACTGGATCTCGCCCAAACCGGTGGGAAGCATGCCGCTGCATTTCGGACATGACAGGGGCGGCGGTGCCACCTTGGACTCCACGCTCAACTCCTCGGCCATGGAATCACTTCTTTTTGGAGTAGAGAACCAGCTGCTCCGGAATAAAATTCCACGGCACGTCAAGGGTCAAGCCGAATTCCTCCGAAAGGCGAGTGATGAGTTGCTTTGCGCTGACCTGATCCCTGGAACCCTCAAGGTCCAACACGATGACTTCACGCCCCTCCTTGTCGACCGCCAGGGAAGCGAGGGTGGTTCGTGAGGTGGTGGAGGGAGTTTCTGCAGCGACGGAGGTTGATGCAGCAGGTGCCTGTGTTGCGTTGAGCAGCTCGGGGAGGTCAACGTGGAGGTTCTTCCGCCACCATCGTGCTCGGCCCTCGTCACGGTGGTTTTCGATGAGATCAAGCGAGGCCAACTTCTTGAGGTGGTGGTAGAGGTTGTATCGGTCGACGCCCAGCGCTTTCTGCAACTGGACGGTGCTCATTTCATCGGCTTGCGCCAGTTCAACGTAGGCGCCTCGACGCGTTGGATGGGCCAGTGCAGTGGTGATGGGGTCGCCGCGCACTCTTCCCATTGGCTCACCGTTTGGCAAGAAGGGCTTCTATGGTTTGAAGATGTCGTGTCGAGAGGAATCAAATCCGCTCAGTTCTTGGCTGGGATATACCGCGCTCTGAAGGTTGAAAACGCCAGTTTCGTATCGTCAACCATGGTACTCAGCGTTTGTTTCAACAGTTTGAACGACTGCCCGTTTTGGGCCAGTCGTGCGCCGTTAAGGATGACGATGATCACCGAAAGTTCGTGGATAAGCACACCAACCCAGAGTTGGTCGTACCACTGTTGGACCACCGCAAACACGAGGGTCACCGTGATGAAGACCGAGAAGAACAGGTTCTGCATCAAGGTGCGCTGGGCTTGCCGGGCCAGGTCGATCATGTCGGTCAACAAGCGCGGGTCATCACCGGGAACGAGGACGTCTGCGGCCTCAAGGTTCACCGATTCTCCGGTGCCGATGGCGACGCCCACGTCGGCGACGGCAAGCGCAGCAGCATCGTTGAAACCATCGCCCACCATCATGGTGACGTGCGAACTTGATCGAGCTTGGACCCACTGAACTTTTTCCTCGGGGCTCAGGCCGCCGTGGGCTGCACTTTCAGGAAGTCCGACGGAGCGAGCAAATTCGGAAACGGCTTGTTGATGATCACCGGAGAGAATCTCGACGTTGATGTTGCGCTCACGCATGGCCGCAATGAGATCGACGGAACCGTCGCGTGTGTCGTCGTGAACAAAGGTCACCAGCGCAATGCCCACCTTGTCTTTGACCAACAGGCTGGCACCGTGTCCTTTCGCCTTCGCTGCCTCAAAGGCCTCACGCAGTTGGTCCTCAACCGTGAACCCCATGTCATCGGCCTTGTCGGGTCGAAGAAACGCCACTTCGGCCGCTCCGTGCTTCCCAACCACACCGGCGTCGATGTCGGTCAGTTCCTTGATCGATGCAGCCGTAACGCCTTCTGCTTGGCAGTGCTCGACGATGCTCAAGGCATAGGGGTGGTTCGAGCGAGCCTCGAGCCCCATCATGATCTGCATCGCCGACTTTTTCCTGCGGCCTTTTCCGAGGACGATCGTTCCAATCTTTGGCTTGCCGGACGTGAGCGTTCCTGTTTTGTCAAGCAGAATGTGATTGACGTGTGCCATGCGCTCCAATGCGTCACCGCCGCGAACGACCGCCCCGCTTTGTGCGGCATTGGAAAGGGCAGCAGCGTGAGGAACAGGGGTGGCGAGCAGGAGGGCACAGGGGCACGACACGACCCACAACAACAGAATGATTTTCCAATCCCCCGGGAAGGCAAAATACCAGACGGCAAAGGCTCCGAAGAGCACCAAGGGGACCCATATGGCGGTGAATTTCTCAATACCACTGTGGAGTCGCGGCGGTACTTCTCTGAACGTGTGAACCGCATCGATGAGGCCCGAGAGGCGTGTGTTGTCGCCCACGGCAAGGACTTCGCAGACAACCGGTCCTTGCGCCAGCACCAACCCTGCCTCGATCACGTCGCCAACGCCAATGTCAACCGGTACCGATTCCCCGGTGAGCGGTGCTTTGTTGAGCGTACCGGTCCCCTCGACGACTCGGCCGTCGGCTGGAATGAGTTCGCCGCTGCGAATTTCGATGTGATCGCCGGGATGAATGAGGTCAATGGGGACGACGGTTTCCTTGTCGTGATGCACCGGTGCAAGCACGGGTGCGTCGTCGGTTGCGATGGCGAAGTTGATCGGTGCGCCGCCGATGGCACCGATGTTCTCGAGGGTAAATTTCGGGGCCTTGTTCACCTTACGGGCCGTTCGTGGCAGGCGATCGAGGCCGCCCTGCATCGCTTCGCGCGCTTTGAGCAAGGCATCGCCTTCGAGGTGGATGGTGAACGCTACCAGGATGGTGACAATGAGGGCTTCTTCCCACATACCGAGGATGCAGGCCCCGATCACAGCGAGGCTCGTGAGCACCTGGAAGCCCATCTGGAAACTGCGGAGTGAACCGAACGCCTCCTTGAACATCTGGATGCCACCGATGGCCACGCCGGGAACGGCGATGAGGGGGATGAGAGGGCCGTGGTACCCGAGCAATTCGGCCA
>CAXGZM010000027.1:0-15604 GCA_964014165.1 uncultured euryarchaeote
AAGTCGTAACAAGGTATCTGTAGGGGAACCTGCAGATGGATCACCTCCTAAGAAACCGGAGGCTGGGGTCGCTTGCGACCCCAGTCTCCAACCCTTTTTTTATCGATGCAGCAGTTTACTTTTTACACCACGTGCTGAAGTTGACAACGAAAATCGGCAACACAGGTGCACTCTCGTGGCGGATTTGGCGACACGGACGTGCTCTCAAGAAAACACGGATTGGAGTTTTGCCTCGATCGTGGTTCTGAACGTGAGCAACATCAGCTTGGGTGCTGCAGCGTCCACCGTGATGGTTGCACCTCGATTGAAGTGCACCTCGTCCCATCCGTCCGGGACCACAAACCCTCGGTGCATGTCGGAAGTGATGGTGGTTTCCTGGTCGGTCCAATCCATCCACGCCCACGTTTCACTGCGCTGTTCCGGGGAAAGGTCGCGGGCATAGACGAAATGGTGCTGTGGCGTTCGCTCGGCATCTGCTTTGGTCTTCAGCTGGCTGAATTCGGTGTCGCTCATGGCGTTTCGAAGCCATGCACCTTGCCCGAACCAGGTTGAAAACAAGAGCCCGCTGCTTTGCTGGTGGGTCTGGTTCTCGCCCCGACGGAGGTGGTACTTGCTGGGCGCATACTGGTGCGTGTTGGCGATGAGCAAATCGTTCATGGCGGGGTCCGTCGTGAACTGGTTGCCCGACGTCGTCTCGATCGTCGCCTGCAATCGAGGCAGCTCGTTGACGATGGCCTTTCCTTCAAAGACGGCTTTGACGTCCTCCTCGAACGTGTGGATGGAGGAGTCCATGTAAAACCCGTAACTTCCATCGGGGTCATCGGTTCTCGGATGGGAATTCACGCCCATGACGGGCGTGGCCGCATCGATGTTGTGGGAGAGCGAGGTCAGGGTGCCGTCGCCACCGAACACGATGACAAGATCACGGGCAATGAAGTCAGCCCGCCGCACGTGTTCCCTCGGCTTGTAGTCCACTTGGTGCGTATCGTTGGCAGCGGTTTGGAGGATGGCTTTGAGTTCCATCAAGCCCTCATCGTGCACCTCTTCGAAGTTTTTCTTGAAGACGACCAGGATGTTCAACGGTCTCCCCTCGACTCCATGCACGTGGCCCTCGTTCAAGAACACCACCCTCCGTTCACGGACGAGAAACTATCAAGGAGCAGGCTACCATCCACCATCATGGAAGGTACGTCCCCTTGGGCTGATGTCCCCGATGAAGAACCGAAAACCGATGCAGGTGCGGCGCCTCAACCGGTCAGCATCAGCGACGGGTTTGCACCCATGAACCAAAGCACGATGCTAACCGGCACCACGCAAATGCCAACGGGGCAACTCATCTATCTTCAACCGCCTTCAAGTGCTGCCAAGGTAATGGGCATCTTGCTCATCATTTGGGGTGTTCTTCAGGGTCTCGGTCTGCTGAATCTGTTCGTCGAACCGGTGGACCCCCTGAGCGGTGAAATCATCGATTACCCCGCCGCTGCAAAGGCAATGGACGGTCTTTCGACCGTCGCCGGCATGGTTGGCTTCGTCGCCGCCGGTGTGTTCCTGACCCGCTACGAGAAGCGAGGCGTATGGCTCGCCATGGGCGTCATCGGCGCTCAGTTCGTGCTCGGCATGGCTTCCTTTGCCGCCGGGACGCCGGACGGAGGACTCGGCGCCATGTTCGGCGACGGTGCAGCGTTTGGTATCTGGGCGGGTGTCTCTGCCTTTTGTTCCGGTCTCTGTGCCCTCATCGTGGCGATTCCGCTGATGGTCAGCAACAACGGCCTGCAGTGAACCGATTTGCCCACGGCAAGGAAGAGTGAGATTCATACCCCTCGTTTGATTCGAGGGAACCATGAGCGACGAAGTGGTCATTGTTGGCGGTGCACGCACACCGTTTTGTGAATGGGTTGGCGGAAAGCGAGGCGACGGCAAAGCCGGTGGCGCATTGAAGACCGTCAGCGCACAGGACCTGGGTGCAACCGCCATTCAAGGTGCCCTCGAAAAAACCGGAACGGCTCCCGAGGCCGTTGACCACGTCGTGATGGGCTATGCGCTCCAAACCTGTTCGCAGTCCATCTACGGGGCACGCCATGCCGGGTTGAAGGCAGGTATTCCTCAAGAAGTGCCCATGCTTACGCTGTCCCGTATCTGTGGCTCTGGCATTCAATCGATTGTTTCCGGTGCACAAATGATCAAACTCGGTGAGGCCAACACCGTCGTGTCCGGTGGGATGGAGAACCTTTCTCAGGCCCCCCACATTCTTCGGGGTGCCCGCGACGGGTGGAAGTTGGGTCGGTCACCCAAAGTGGAAGACTACATGATGACCAACCTGCAAGACATGACGTGCGGTTTGTTCATGGCGCAAACCTCCGATGAATTGTGCCGTCGCAAGGGGGTCACCCGAGAGGAAATCGACAGCTTCGCCGCCCTGTCCCATTCACGGACCACGGCCTCGATCGACAACGATGTCTTCGCCGACGAAATCGTGCCGGTCACCATCAAATCACGCCGAGGAGAAACCGTGTTGACGCACAAGGACGAGGACCACGTGGTACGAGGCACAACGCAGGCCTCCCTCTCCGGTCTTCCGACGGCCTTCGGCCCGGAATCCTTCGTAACGGCTGGCAATGCCTCGGGCGTGGTGGACGGCGCTGCTGCCGTTGTCATCAAGTCGGCTGCACAAGCCGAAGCAGACGGGGATGCACCACTGGCTCGCATCGTTTCGTGGGGCATCGTCGGCCTTGAGCCCGCCATCATGGCCTACGGGCCCGTCCCCTCGTCTCAACAAGCCTTGGAACGTGCCGGGCTGACCGTCGACGACATCGACCGATGGGAGATCAACGAAGCGTTCGCCGGCCAAGCCGTCGCTTGCATCAAGGACCTCGAGATTGACGTCGAGAAGGTCAACGTCAACGGCGGAGCCGTTGGTTTGGGACACCCGCTGGCCGCCACGGGCACACGCTTGGTGCTGACCTTGGCGCACGAACTCCGCCGCAGCGGCGGACGCTACGGTGTTGCCACGGCCTGCATCGGTGGCGGTCAAGGCATCGCCATGGTCATCGAGTCGATCAGCTCGTGAACGAAAGCACGTCGAGCACGTAGCGAACGAGCACAACGGCAACCAGCGCCATGAAGATGTTCATGATGTTCTCTTTGCTGATGCGCTCGATGCCGAATTTGGCTCCACTCACCGCTCCAACGGCTGCCAACGCGGGCAGGACGTAGACCCACCAATGCTGGCTGGACAACTCGCTGAAGATGCCGTTTGGTGCGGTGGTAAGCAACGCCAGGATGGCGACCGGTACGACGAACATCATGATGGAAAGGCTGGAGCCGATGGAGGTGCGAGGGCCAAGGCCGGCTTGCTGCTGGAGCACCGGGACGTAGATGACGCCCGCACCGATGCCCAACACCGACGAGAGCGTGCCACCGATGGCGCCTCCAACCCTCAACGGGAGGTGATGAATCTCACCCGTTTGCCCGTCTTCCTCGTCTTCCTTGGTGGTGGGACGGCTTCGCTTCTCGTAGGTTTTCACCAAGGCCCAAACCAACATCACGATGGACAGGAGTTTGAAGACGCCGTCCAACCCGTCGCCGAGCGCATTGACGATGCCAACACCGATCAGCGCACCGATCAGGGCACCGTACAGGGCTGACTTTGTTGACGCATCGTGGTAAAACCCCTGGCGACGATGCCGTAATCCACTGCCGATGCTCACCGCCCAGGTCAGGCAGAGCGATACAGCCAGCAAGGTGCCGTCGATGGGCCAACCTGCACCGTAGTGCAGGAGGGGGACGAACAGCATGCCGCCGCCCATTCCCACCGGGGCAAAGGCGAAAGCGATCAAGAACACGCCCGTCATGACCAGCAGTGCTTCCATGGTTTCTGCCTCAATCCCGTTCAGCCGGTTTGGATAAGGTGCGGCGGTGGCCGTTCATGATGTTGTCTCACATCAGAGCGGAGAGCGGTAGGAAGGTTTGATTAGGGAATTGCCGGTGGACGGGCCATGGAAACAACGACCATTGTCGCCATCGCAGTCGCAGCCGTCTTCGCATTGATTCTCATCATCTGGTTCTTTTCAACATGGAACCGCCTCATCAACTTGGATGAGAACGCCCAAAACGCGTGGAACAACATCGACGTTCTTCTCAACCAACGCTACGACATGATCCCCAACATGGTGAGCATCGTCAAGGGCTACGCTGAGCACGAAGCCGGCATCTTTGACCAATTTGCTCTTGCTCGTCAAACCGCTGCCGGGGCCCTCAAGGCAGGCGACGTCGCAGGCGTGGCCGCTGCTGAAGGCATGCTGGCCGGCATGATTCCTCGCATCAACATGGTCGCTGAACAGTACCCGGACCTCAAGGCCAACACCAACTTCCTGAACCTTCAGAACCAACTGGTTTCCCTCGAGAACCAAATCGCCGACCGCCGTGAGTTCTACAACGCTGCATCCACGAATTTCAACAAGGCCATCCAGATGATTCCCTCGAACATCGTGGCTGGCATCAAGGGTTGCGTTCGCCGAGAACTCTGGTCCGTTGAAGGCGTCGCTCGAGAGAACGTTCAGATCTCCTTCTGAACACGCCCCCTCTCACCTCCAAAGCTGAGGTGGATGAATGTCTGAATCTCCCGTGATTGATGTTCACGACAACCTCCGGTTGCTGGGGACTGCTCACGTTGCAACGGCCTCGGTCGAGGCAGTTCGTCATCAGATCGCCACCTACCAGCCCGATGTGGTCGCCGTGGAGTTGTGCAAGAGTCGTTACGACGCTCTTGTCAGCGACCGGCGTCTCGACAAGGAAGGCCTGCTCAAAGTCATCAAAGAGGGCAAGGCGCCGATGGTCTTGATGCAGTCCATGTTGTCGGCAGAACAGCGTAAACTTGGCATCAACGAAGGGCAACAACCCGGTGCTGAACTCTTGGCTGCCGTCGAGGCGGCCAACGAGGCAGGTTGTGAGGTTGAACTGGTCGACCGCGACATCCAAACCACGCTCCGACGAGCATGGAAGCGAATGAAACTCCGTGAAAAATGGACGCTGCTGACCTCCTTGCTGGCCGACGAGGAGGAAGAAGAGGACCTTGACGTGAACGACTTGCTCCAGGACACCGATTTGCTTTCCTCGATGATGGACGAACTCAAGGGGTTCTCCCCGGGAGCGGGTGAAGTTCTCATCGACGAACGGGACACCTACATTGCTTCCAATCTCATTGGGCTCGGTACCGATCGTCGTGTTCTGGCCGTGTTGGGCGCGGGTCATCTCCAGGGCGTGTCCAACAAGTTGAGTGATGCCGAGGGTTCTATAGATTCATCAGAGCTCGAAACGTTGCCCTCCCCTTCGCTGGTTCGCAGGACCTTGCCGTGGGCGTTTCCTCTCATCATGATCGGCGTGCTCGCCGCCGTCTTTTCAACCAGCAGGGACATCGATTGGGTCACCTTCTTCACCGTATGGACGGCCTCGAATGCCGTGTTTGCAGCCCTTGCATGTTTGCTGGCTCGTGGTCATCCGCTTGCGATCTTGACAGCGGCCTTGGCCTCGCCCATCACGTCCCTGAATCCCGCCCTTGCAGCGGGATGGTTTGCGGGATACGTCCAACTCAAACTCGCCGAGCCAACCGCTGAAGATTTGCAGGCCTTTCTCAAACTGGATGAACTTTCCCTGATGTGGTCGAATCCAGCCGGCAAGGTGCTTTTTGTCACGGCCCTCACCAACTTGGGTTCCATGGTCGGGGCGTGGGCGACGCCGCTGATTTTACTCAACGTTCTCGGGTTGAGTTGAACCCAACCGCATGGCGTTGAACACGTCTCGATGGGCCTCGACGTCGTGCACCCGAACAAGGTCAACGCCCATGTTCATGGCCACGGCTGCCAAACCGAGGGTGCCGTGCAGACGGTTGACGGCTTCGTCTTGCCCTGTCAGGTGCCCGACAACGCTCTTGCGTGAAACGCCCCACAGCAGGGGTCCCTCGGTCTTGACGAGGTGCTTTCCAGCTCTGAGCAACGCAAGGTTGTGCGATTGTGTTTTGCCAAACCCAATGCCCGGGTCAAGCACGATCAGTTCTTCGGGGTGACCTCGTTGGACGAGTTCCATCTTCACGTCCGCAAGCGAAGCCCCGACCTCATGAACGACATCGTCGTACGTGGGGTTGTTCTGCATGGTGCCAGGATCACCCTGCATGTGCATGATGCAAACGGCGCAACCGGCGTCGATTACGACGTCCCTCATGGCAGGATCTCGCAATCCAGAGACATCGTTGACCATGTCGGCCCCGGCTTCCAGTGCTGCTTTTGCAACCGTTGCATGCCGGGTGTCAATGGAGATGAAACCTGACGGGTGGGCGGAACGAAGCCCTGTGATCACGGGAAGGACGCGTCGAAGTTCCGTCTCGATGTCCACCGGCGCAGCACCGGGGCGAGTGGATTCTCCGCCAACGTCGACCCATGTTGCCCCTTGGTCCCACATCGCCAGCCCTTTGGCCACTGCCTCGTTGTCCATGGAACGGCTTTCAGCATAGAACGAATCGTCGGTGGCGTTCACGATGCCCATGATGCGTGGACCGTTGGCATACCGAAGGGCCTCCGCCAGCATGGCTCGGCGTGCGGCTGATGGTTTCAAGTCGGAGGCCATCAGCCCGTCCAGTTCGGCAGGTTTGATAAGTTGTTACAAGGAAGGGGTGTGCATGTCCGAGGCGGATGCCATTCTCGACGGGGGAGAACCCCTCGGTTCGCCGATGGATGCTGCAAGCCATGAACTTCCACAAGACTGGGAGTTTGCCGAGCGCATCCTGAAGCGACTGAACCCTCGCAATCAGCAGGACGTCTACGACATGGCGGCTCGGGACTCCAAGAACGGCGGGATGCTCATCACGCTCATGGTGGTCGTATGGTGGTTGTTCATTGGCAACAACGGCGACGATGTGTCGGTCGGTGTGTCGGTCTTTTTCGGTCTCAACTTTGAGCAGGCTGCCCTGGCGGTGATGGTGCTCTCGCTCTTCTCTGCGTTGCTTACGGAATTCAGTCGAGACATGGGCAAAATTTTGCCATCGACCGCTGCCGGCGGGATGCTCATCCTTGCCGGCCTGTACGTCGCAGAACCTTTGGTCGGTGCCCTTTTTGTGAGCAGCAGCGACCTCGAAACGCAGGTGGGCCTCTGGCGCAGCGTGCGTTTGGGCCTCCTTTGGGGCGGGACCACCTACGGTTCCAACCTCATCGTCAACGCACTCCTGCTGAAGTGGCTCATTCGCTTCCTTGATTCAAACGATTACGACTTCTCCGAGCGAAACGAACCCGTTCGATCCCCGCCTGTCTCCTCCTCCAATGACTGAACGCTACCCTCATGAGGGTGAGGCAGGTGGCGAGACCATGACCCCCTCGCCGTTCAACGTGCTTCGGCTCGGGTACCGCAAGGGCAGGGACCCGCGCATCACCACCCACCTTGCCCTCGTCTCGCGTGCACTTGGAGCGACCAACTTCATGCTGGCGGGCGATGAGGATGCAGATTTGTTCGAAAACGTCGCCTCTGTGAACGACCGGTTTGGCGGAGGCATGACCTGCGAGCACGTCGATGGAGCCATGGGATGGCTGAAGCGGTTCACACAACACGACGCAGGCGATGGCGAACCCGGCGTGGCGGTTCATCTCACCATGTACGGTGAACCCTACCGCGAGGTCATCCCCCGAATCCGTCGTGATCGCCCCCTTGTTGTGGTCGTGGGCGGCGCCAAGGTTCCCAGCGATGTCTTCCAGTATGCGCAATACAACGTGGCCGTGGGCAATCAACCGCATTCCGAAGTGGCGGCGCTTGCCCTGTTCATGGAGGGTTGGTTTGGCGAGGGCGGAAGCGAGCGTCACTTCCCCGACGCCAAGCTCGTGATCGAACCCTCCGCTCGAGGGAAGTCGGTCATCGACCGCGACCGAATTGAAGAAAGTGAATAATTGCCTACTCGCCACCGAGGTCCTCATCCAATCGATGAAAATGCGACGGCCTCCAAGCCGGGAGCCATGAATTCCCGCACCCAATCATTATGGGGGGCCGTTTCCGACAAAATCCAATGTTAGGGGGCGGCATTGCAAATACACGCTCCCTTCCGGCGACCCACCGTCTCTACAACCCTTCATCCCTTGACATCCCCGACGCAGCCGATGGCTTGGCTGACAAGGCTTCGCTCCCGCCCGCTGCCAGTGGGGCAGGCGTCCTGCTCACGGCCGATGGAGGACGCTACCCGGGTGAATTGTTCGGCGCTCAGACCATCGGGACGGGCGAGCTGGTGTTCACCACCGGCATGATGGGCTACCAAGAATCGCTGACCGACCCTTCCTTTGCCGGTCAAGTTCTGACCTTCACGTACCCGCTGATCGGCAACTACGGCGTTCATGTTGGGGCCTCGGAGTCGGCACAGGTATGGCCCAAGGGCGTGGTGGTACGCCACGCCATGCATCAGCCCGACCACCGACACTCGGCCGGAACGGTGGACGAATTTCTTCGGCTCCACGGCGTGCCCGGCATCCACAACATCGACACACGGGCCATCACCCGGAGCGTACGTGAACTGGGGACCGTGCTGTGCGTCTTCGGACCCGTGGAGCAAGAGGACGACATGAAGGCGGTGTTGGCCAACCTCACCTCCCCGGAGCTCGAGGATCTCGTGGACGAAGTGTCCATCGATGCACCGCTGGAACTCAACGCCGGGTCGCTTGATGAACTCGGCGGACCAAAACCACGCCTTGGCGTGTTGGACTGCGGCGTGAAGTACAACATTCTGCGCCACTTGTGCATGCTGTTCGATGTTGTCTGGTGCCCGCCCGACATGGACTACGATCGCCTTCGAAAGGAGTACGCCATCGACGCCCTGTTTTGCAGCAACGGTCCGGGCGACCCCGCACATCCGGGGAAGGCGACGGCTGCTCGGAACACCCTCGCCCGTGCGGTCCAAGACGGCCTGCCCGTGATGGGGATTTGCTTGGGCCACCAGCTCATGGGTTTGGCTTCGGGACTGCAGACCTACAAGATGCGCTACGGCCACCGGGGGGCGAATCAACCCGTGGTGGACCTGCAAGACCGTACGGTCTCCATTACCAGTCAGAATCACGGGTTTGCCGTGGCCCACCCCGACGACGGGATGCTCGCAGCCCACCCGACCGGGGCGACCTCCCCGCCTGTTTCCAATCAGCACGGCTCCGAGGTTGAGGTCCGCTACATCAACGCCAACGACGGGACCGTGGAAGGGCTCGACGTCATTGGAAAACCCTGCTTCACCGTCCAGTTCCATCCCGAAGCGTGCCCTGGGCCTCATGATGCAGCACCGCTTTTCCTTCGTTTCCGTGCCATGGTTGACGCCCATCTTGGGGGTGAGAACTGATGCCTCGCCGGGATGACCTTGAGACCATCATGGTGCTTGGAAGTGGACCCATCAAGATCGGCCAAGCCGCTGAGTTTGATTTCTCAGGCTCACAAGCCGTTCGTGCGCTTCGTGAAGACGGCTACAAGGTCATCTTGGTCAATTCCAACCCCGCAACCATTCAAAACGACCCCGAGATGGCCGACGTCGTCTACATCGAACCCTTGCTCCCCGAAACCATTGCCAAGATATTGGAGAAGGAGCGCCCGTGCGCTTTGCTCGCCGGCATGGGCGGTCAAACTGCGCTGAACATCGCCAGTGAACTTTCGCACAACGGGACGCTCGAGCGCCTCAACGTGGAACTCATCGGTTCGGATTTGGACGCCATCGACAAGGCAGAAGACCGTGAGTTGTTCAATCAAGTCTGCGAATCGATCAATTTGCCCATCAGCCAAGCCGTGGCGTGCAATTCCATCGACGAGGTCATCGCTGCAGCGGAACTGATTGGCAGCTGGCCGATTCTCATCCGGCCTGCGTTCACCTTGGGCGGATTGGGCGGCGGTACGGCGCGGGACATGGGAGAGCTGGTCGAGATCTCGCAACTCGGCTTGCGCAATTCACGCATCTCCCAAGTCTTGATCGAGGAATCCATCCTCGGCTGGCAGGAGCTCGAATACGAAGTGATGCGAGACGAAGCGGACAACGCGACCATCGTGTGCACCATGGAGAACATCGACCCGATGGGCGTCCACACGGGCGAATCCACCGTTGTGGCCCCGCTCCAATCCTTCAGCGACGCCGACCACCAACGGTTGAGAAATCAAGCGCTCGCCCTTATTCGTGCGCTGAACATCAAGGGCGGATGCAACGTCCAATTTGCCTTCAACCAGTTCACGGGCGAAATCCGCGTGATCGAGGTCAACCCCCGTGTGTCTCGCTCCTCCGCCCTGGCGTCCAAAGCCACCGGCTACCCCATTGCCCGGATGGCGGCCAAGATTGCGGTTGGCTACACCCTTGACGAATTGCCCAACCCCATCACGGGCGAGGGGACCACCGCCGCCTTCGAGCCAACGCTGGACTATTGCGTGGTCAAGATTCCAAGGTGGCCCTTTGACAAATTCCGCACGGCCGACCGAACGCTTGGCACGTCCATGAAGTCCACCGGGGAAGTCATGGCCATCGGCCGTAATTTCGAGGAAGCCTTCCTCAAAGCGTGGGCTTCGTTGGAGCAGGGTTGTGCACATCCACGTCCGCTCACGCGTGCAGACGAGTCGGAGGGTGAGGGCATGTCCCAGCGGGCCCACGAAGCCCTTCCTGATGCCACGCTGGTGGATTGGTTGGCCATCGCCAGCGACCGTCGCATGGGTGCCTTGCTCGAGGCCTTCCGCCGCGACTGGGGCGTCGAGAAAGTCCACGAAATCACCCGCATCACGCGCTGGTTCCTCTACGGGTTCGAACGCCTGGCAAAGATGGAGCGCAGCATCGTCGACCGTGGCGTCTCACCCACCGAGTTGACTGCCGAGGAACTGCGACGCTGGAAGAGCCACGGGTTCAGCGACGCCCACATCGCCGATGCGCTGGCAGGCTTCCCGCCTGAGGGCCTCAAATCGCTGGCCGCTGGTCAGGACGAACGTGCCGTGATGCAGCGACGTCATCAGTTGAAACTCCACCCCGTCTACCGCATGGTCGACTCCTGTGCTGCCGAGTTCGCAGCCAAGACGCCGTACTACTATTCCACCTACGAGCCCTACGGCGCCCCCGGCATTGACCTGCTGCCCAACATGGAAGCACGCACCAAGCAGCGACTTGTCGCCATCGGCAGCGGTCCCATTCGCATCGGTCAAGGCATTGAATTCGACTACGGTTGCGTTCACGCCGTGAAGGCGATTCGTGAAGCGGGCAAGGATGCCATCCTCATCAACAACAACCCCGAAACCGTCTCGACGGATTTCGATACGTCGGATCGATTGTACTTCGACCCCTTGACCTTGGAGTATGTAAGTGAAATTTTACTTCGGGAGCAGGCCCACGGCATCCTCCTCCAATTCGGCGGTCAGACCGCCATCAACCTCGCCTTGCCGCTCGAAGAACGTCTTCCCGACCTTGCCGTGAGCGGGCTTGACTTGTCCATCATGGGCACCTCGTGCGATGCCATTGACGAAGCAAGCGATCGAGAGCGGTTTGAGGCGTTTGCTCGCCGCCACGACCTCCGGATGCCTCGCGGTGCGACCGGGACCACGGCGGACGACCTTCGGGCAGCCGTGGAAGCGATCGGGTTCCCCGTGCTCGTTCGCCCGTCCTACGTTCTGGGTGGCCGCGGCATGGAAATCCTGTCCAACCAACAGCAACTTGACGGCTACCTGAGAGAGGCCTACCTCGCACCTGATAAACCGCTTCTGGTGGACGAGTACCTCGGTCACGCCACGGAAATTGACGTCGACGCTGCCTCCGACGGCGAAGAGGTGCTGGTGGGTGCCATCATGGAACACCTCGAGGAAGCCGGTATTCACTCGGGCGACTCAACGTGTTTCATTCCCGCACAAAACATTCCAGAAGCCATGCTCGAGCGCATCGCTGAGCAGACAAAGACCATCGGGCTCGGCCTCAACATTCAGGGCTGTTTCAACATTCAATTCGCCATTCAGGGCGATGACCTCTACGTGCTCGAGGTCAACCCGCGTTCCTCACGAACGGTGCCGTTCGTTGCCAAAGCTTCCGGGCTACCGCTGGCACGAATTGCTGCAAGGATCACCATCGGCCAGCCGCTGAAGGACCAAGACATCCCACGCCGCACCTCGGGACAAGTCTGCGTTAAAGCGCCCGTGTTCCCGTTCATCAAACTGCGCGGCCTCGACCCGGCGCCGGGTCCCGAAATGAAGTCAACCGGCGAAGTCTACGGTTCGGACGAACGTGCCGACCTTGCCTACCTCAAGGCCCGTCTGGCCACCGAAGTGCCCGTTGCGACCGAAGGTGGTGCCTATTTGACCGTTCGAGACGAGGACAAGGAAAACCTCGTTCCCGTGGCGCAGGAACTCGTGAACATCGGTTTCACCCTGTACGCGACGGAGGGAACAGCCGATGTGCTGCGAAGGCACGAGGTGCCGGTTACCACCGTCTACCGCATCGCAGAGGGCAAGCACCCCGATGCTCTTGACCTGATGCGTCAAGAGAAGGTCAGCTTCATCGTGAACGTCCCCACGGTATCCGGCGGTGCGGTTCGGGACGGGAACATGATGCGTCGACTGGCGGTTGAACTCAACATCCCGTTTGTGACAACGATGCGAGGCGCTTCCATGGAGGTCGCAGCCATGCGAGCCCACATCGAAGAAGACCTGCAGCCTCGTAAGTTGACCGTCCACTACTGAATGGCGAGAAGCATCCCTTTATGTTCGCCAAGCCGATGTTCCTCCATGGCACAACCTGCGTTTTCAGAAGGCGCAGCCCTTCATGTGGCGTCCGAAGGGAAGGGTCCATTTGCACAAGCCATGCAACCGGTTGCCATCGAGGCGGTTGACACGTGGGTTTGGCTGGCGTACGACCAGCTCAACACGGCGTTCATCGACGCCATGGGGGTTGAGGGAACGGTCGGCGTGGTGCTGATCGAATCTTCGCACAAAGCGCAACGTCGCCCCTACCACCAGCAAAAACTGGGCGTCTTGCTTTCGAACCAACGTCATTTTGCCCTCGAACTCCAAGCGGCTGGATACCCTGTGCACTACCTCATCGGTCAAGCATCGTACGGTGAGATCCTCGGCCACTTGTGTGCCCGTCTCGGTCCCGTTCACGCCGTTCGCGCAGCGGAGCGAGAGCTCAGAAACGAGGTTGCTACGCTCGAGGCGGCCGGTCATCTTCTGATGCACGAACACCCGGGCTGGCTAACGCCCCGTTCCTGGTTCGTTGACAGCGTTGGAACCGAGCCCCCGTTTCGCATGGATGCGTTCTATAGAAAAGTCCGCCAATCCACCGGATGGATGATGGAGAACGGAAAACCGATGGGTGGGAAGTACAGTTTTGACGCCGAGAACAGGTTCCCTTGGAAGGGCGACCCTCCCGCACCCGATGCTCCCGTGTTCACTTGCGACGAGATTGACGCCGAGGTGGAATCCCTCGTCCGCACGCACTACGGCCATCATCCGGGGAGCGTTGACCTCTCCATGCAACCAACCAGTGCGGACGATGTTGCCGGAGCCCTCGCCTTCGCCGTGGACTGCTTACCCAACTTTGGCACCTACGAAGATGCGATGTCGGAACAGAGCCGAGGGCTCTTTCACTCACGCTTAGCGACGCTCGTCAACTTGCACCGCGTCATGCCGTCCCGGGTGGTGGATGCTGCCCTGACCAGCGAAGCACCGCTCAACAGCGTGGAGGGCTTTGTTCGTCAGATGATTTGGCGAGAGTACGTGCGCCACATCCACGAGGTCACGGACGGTTTTCGGACCCTCAAGGTCGAACGTTCAACCGGCGTCCGAGGCGCACGCTGGGAAGGATTCGATTCGGCCGATGACGAAGCGCACCCCAACCACCTCTCGCAGTCGAACCCCCTCCCCGAGGCCTACTGGGGCGCGACCAGCGGGCTGCGCTGCCTCGATGCGTCGGTTGAATCGGTCATGGACGACGGTTGGACCCATCACATCCCGCGGTTGATGGTGCTGAGCAACGTTGCAAACCTGCTCGATGTCAACCCTCGTGAGCTGACGGACTGGTTCCACGCTGCCTTCATTGACGCTTACGATTGGGTCGTCGAGCCCAACGTGCTCGGGATGGGGACGTTTGCGCTGGGAACGGCCATGATGACCAAACCCTACGTGGCGGGTTCTGCCTACATCAACCGCATGAGCGACCACTGCAAGTCGTGCCAGTTCCACCACAAGAAAACCTGCCCGATGACTCGCCTGTACTGGGCCTACCTCAACCGCCACGGCCCCTCGTTCACCGGCAATCACCGCATGGCCATCGCCATGAAAAACGTGGCACGGCGAGCGGATGAAGAAAAGGCAATCGATGCAGCCACGTTCGAGCACGTCCGTTCAACCTTGCTCAACGGCGAAGAGGTTCGTCCCCCCTCCCAGGGCGATCTTCGCTCGTGGTCATGAGCCACGGCGTGAGGGCTGGCAGGTGGGACAGTAATCGAGCCGCCGACCCGCGTAGCGCACACGGAGCACCAAATCGCCGCACGTGAGGCAGGGTCGGTCGTTGCGACAAAACACGGCATGACGCCACATCCGGCGCGGTTCGCCGCGTGCCTTGCTGGCTTCCGCCACGTCAAGGTCAACCGTGATGCCACCGTGCTCGTAAGCCTGTACGGTGACCGATTTGATGCAGTCGGCCCAACGCTTGAGGGTGGTTTCGTCGAGGTCGCACGGTCGGTCGTCGGGGTGGACGCCTGCGGCGTGGAGAATCTCCGAGCGGAGGTAGTTGCCCAAACCGGCAAAACTCCGCTGGTCGAGCATGAGCGTGGCGCCTTTCTTTCGGTGGATGCCCTTGGATTTCAAATGGGTGAGCAGGTCGCCTGCCGTGATGTCTTCGTCCAGCACGTCGGGTCCGAGTCGAGCGAGGAACGGATGGGCGTTTTCCTCGGGCGTTGGAACGAGAACGATGTCGGTGGCGGACCACAGCCGCACGGCGTGTTTGTCGGTGAGAAATTCAGCTCGCAGCGATCGGTTTGAGCGAGGGTCGGTGGTCTTGAGGTGGACCGTCCAGCGACCGTAGAGCTGGTTGTGGCTGTACATGGTCCAGCCGCTGCTGAATCGAATGAGCATCGCTTTGGCTCTGCTCGTGACGCTCAACACTTCATGGCCGAGAATCAACGAATCAGCTTGCTGCAGGCTTGGGAACGGCCAGTTTCCACCTTCGATTATTTTGCCGACGAGGGCTTTGCCGATGCGGTCGGCTGCTCGACGGATTTCAGGGCCCTCCGGCATGGTAGGAAGGTCCCCCTGAGCGGTTATCAAGACCTGTTTGCCTCGCCTCTGCCTTCCGTTGCCGACGGATGCGTCATCGCTGCTGAATGATTTTCTCGATGGTGAAGGACTGACCGTTGTGGCCCCACGTGACGACACCGGGGACCTCGATCCTGTAGTACTTGGTCGCAAACTCACGACCGAGTTCAGGGTGGTCCTGTTCGAGGGTGATAACGATGCGGTCGCTGTAGCCGCCGTGCCCGCCAATCGAAGCCAAGGCTCGAATGCCATCCACGAGGGCGGGATGGGGAGGCGACATGTCCTGTTGTGCAGGGTCAAAGGGATGAGGGTCCATCAGCAAGCGAAGGTTCTCCTC
>CAXGZM010000028.1:0-15487 GCA_964014165.1 uncultured euryarchaeote
GTGTGCCTTGCCCGGCTCCGACCAACCAAGCACGCCCCTCGAGGTGGTTCTCGAGCTCGTCCAATCGGTGAAACAAAGCCGAAACAGCGGTGTCGTAGGCCGCCTGCGAACGCGCAAATCCAGATTTGTAGACGCCGTTGTTGACCGTTTCGTAGTTGGCCGTGATCATGGCATCAACATCGGTCAACAGATCCGGGGGGCAGAGCGTGGTCGTTGACCCGAGGGCCGCTGCCAGTGTGTTGAACATGCGAATGATTTCCCGGCTTTCGTTGTTGACGATGGTACCGGTTTTGCAGTCCCAAAGGACCGGTACGGTGCCGACATGGCCTTCCTCCGTCCAGTTCGGGTAAGCCCGCCGGTAAACGGCCTCCAAATCACGTTCGCCGTTGATTCGATCAGCGGTTGCACCGGGCTCTCCAGGGTTGAACGACCACGAGCCGTCGGCATTCATTCGCCAGTCGACCACGTCAACGGAGACATGTTCGTTCAAACCAAGAAGGGTTCGAGCCATGACGGTTCGGTGGGCCCACGGGCAAGCGTGGGAAACGTAGAGATGGTAGCGTCCGCTCTCCGGCTCAAACGTCCCACCAGGTTCGATAACATCACGAAACTCACTGCTCTTACGCACGAACGAACCGCCCTCGTAGGCTTTGGTCCATGCACCAGATTGTTCCTGTTTGACCATGCTTTTTGCCGGCCCGTTGAATATGAAAAGCCTCGTATTCAGCAGGCTCATGTTTGCCGGAGGTTGATTGGAGCGTTGGGCACGATTGGCGTTGCCCGCATGACAATTCTCATGCACAAGCGTTGCGTGGGAGGACCGAACACCCATGAAAATCCGCCTCCACCAATTCCTTTCCCAAACGGGCGTGTTCGCATCAAAGCGAGACGCAAAAGAGGCGGTATGGGCAGGCGACATCACCGTGAACGGCTCGGTGGTCAAGAACATCAGTTTCCAATTCAACCCTCGAACAAAACCCGTCACCTACCGGGGGGATGTTCTCGAGCTGCCTCAAGAGCACATCACGCTCATTTTGAACAAACCTCCTGGCTACGTGTGTTCCCGCATCAACAAACACGAACGCTCCCTGGGCAAAACGCCCGTGTTCGATCTTCTTCCCGACCACCTCTCGCACCGGGACAAAGATCGGATGTTGACCGTGGGGCGGCTCGATGAAGCCACGACCGGCATGCTCGTGCTGACCACGGATGGACGTACGGTGAATCGGGTCACGGACCCCCAACATCACGTGCCCAAGGTCTACCTTGTTCGAACGGCAGAGCCGCTCTCCGAGGATGTTCTTGCCAAGCTGCGGACCGGCGTTGACATTGAATTGGAGGTGAACGGTGAGATTACCGTTCACCGAACACAACCTGCGGACGTTCATCAACTGGCTTCCAACGACGCCCAAGTCACCCTCCACGAGGGGAAGAAGCGGCAGGTACGGCGCATGTTTTCCAGCCTCGGTCACACGGTCGTGGATTTGCACCGCACGGCCATTGGTGAATTGTGGCTCGAAGACCTCGGTCTGCGAGAGGGAGACTGCCTTGACATGTCGGGTATGAACGTCCTGGCCCTGATGGGTCTGGATGGGTAAGACAAACAACAAAAACCCGCACCTCATGGCAAGGATGAGGATTGAGCATGCCCGGTGATATGTCGTGGATGAAAGCCCGATACGATGAACTCAACGAGAAGTCACTTCTGTGGGAACCTCCGACCCTTGAGGGCCCCAACGTTCCTCGGTGCCAGATGGACGGAAGGCCCACCATCATGCTCTCCGCCAACAACTACCTCAACCTCACCACGCACCCGAAAGTCGTCGCTGCCATGCAAGAGGCTACGGCCACGTACGGCGCCGGAAGCGGCTCGGTTCGTGCCATTGCGGGAACGATGGACATCCACCTTGAAGCTGAGAAAAAGGTCGCTGAATTCAAAGGCGTGGAGGCTTCGCTCATCTACTCTGCTGGCTACACCGTGAACGTCGGTTTGATCCCCTCCCTCGTCGCCGGACCTCAGGACGTGATCATCTCGGACGAACTGAACCACGGCTCCATCATTGACGGTGTCCGATTGACAAAAGCCTCGCGGGCTGTTTACGCTCACAACGACATGGGTGAACTCGAGGCGGTCCTCAAGGCCAACGAGTCTTCGGACCGGAAGCTCATCATCACCGACGGTGTCTTTTCGATGGACGGGGACATCGCCCCGCTGGATGAAGTCACGGCGCTCGCCGAAGAATACGGCGCCATGGTCTACGTTGATGACTGCCACGGCGAAGGTGTCCTCGGAGAAAGCGGCGCTGGTATCGTTGACCATTTCAAACTGCAAGGCAAGGTTGACTTTGAAACCGGTTCGTTTTCGAAAGCCTTGGGGGTTCAAGGTGGTATTCTGGCGGGGACAGAAATGACCCGGAACCACGCCCTCAACCACTCTCGGTCCTGGCTTCTCTCCGGCTCACAACCACCGGGTGTAGCCGCTGCACAGAAGGCTGCCATTGAAGTCTTGATGAGTGAACCAGAACACCATGCACGCCTGTGGGAGAACACGAATTATTTCAGAAAGGAATTGCAGTCCATGGGCTTTGACACGGGTGATTCGGTCACGCCGATCATCCCCGTGATGTGCGGCGAATCCTCCACGGCCAAGGCCATGACCCGTGCGCTGGGTGAAGAAGGCGTGATGGCCGGTGCCATCGTCTTCCCGATGGTGGCTCGTGACAAGGCTCGCATCCGCACGCAAATGTCAGCGGGCCTCACACGCGAGGACCTTGATACCGTGCTTTCGTGCTTTGAGAAGGTCGGGCCGCAAGTCGGCGTGATTTGAGTTCACTCGGACTCAAATGCATCAACAACTTCGAGCATTTCGGTGTCTTCACCGACCATTTCTTCTGCCTCGACGTTGTCTTCTGCCTTGACTTCAAGACCGACGAACGGGTCCTTCCCGTCTTCGATCATGCACAACAGGCGCCATCGGGGCGCCCACGACAGATGGACGTACACCGGGCCGGGCAGCAGCAGCAGCGCCCAAACGAGCATTGCAGGCATGTCCATCATTCCGACCCGATCGATGCTCAACAGGGCGAGGCCGATGAACGGCATGGGGTAGAGAAACTGACGGGGCGGGGCCATGGGGTGCCGCTTGGACAGCGAAATCATCACGAGGGAGAGGAAGCCGCTCGCCCCGCAAGCGACGAGCAGGAGGGAGGTGTGGTAGATCCACTGGACGCCCCACACCTCGTTGTTTTGGTCGCCGAAGGCATAAGGCAACAACAACGCCAAGGCGATGAGCAACCCGTAAAATCCACCGATGTTGGCGGGGTGGCTCAACCAAAGAGGGAGCCGTGCGAAGCGACGGGAGAGCGAGGTCCCGAGCAGAGTTTCCTGCTCTTTGGGCGCAAGGGCCTCCACCTTGGCCATCCAGGTTTCATTGGTGGGCACACCTGTCGGTCAAGCGCTCCGGTTTTGAACATAGGGGTGGAAAAAAGCGCAAAACGCTCATTCTTTGCCACGAAAAAACGAGACCAAGGGGCTCTCCACTTCGACTTCATCTTCATCCTCGAGCCATGAACGCTCGAGTAAACCGGTCTCCAATTTCTCTCGCTCCCTTGCCGATTCAATCGGGTCCGGAACGTCATTGACAGCATCACGCAACGCAATGGCTTGATTGATGAGGGCCAAGTGGCGCGAGAGCGATCCGTTGGTGTCTCGCTTGTCCGTGAAATGGCCAAGAACAGGGTAGTCGTCGGTGTCCTGAACGAGGTTGAACCCTCCGAGCAATTCCTCCGGAATCGTTCGTACGCGGTGCGGTCCGGGGTCAACCCACTGTCCATTGAGCAGTCGAACCAAGACTTTGGCCTCGCCCAGCGGTTCCCCGTCCATGAACGGGTGGTTGAGGTTGACGGCAAGCGGCGTGCTGGCGTGAACCCGGAAGCGCATCATGATGACGGTGGTGTTGAGGCCGAGTGTGAGTCCGGCCAACACGGCCGCGAGGGCGGTGCTGAGAGCAAATTGGCGAAGCACGAGAAAAAGGACAGCAGCCACCGCAACGCTCCCGCTAAAAGCGACGTTCCTACCACGAATCAGCGGCTGGGCCACCGGTGTCTGGATGAAGGGGCGCATGTCGGCGGGAAGGCGCGCACCGTCGTTCTCCATGATGCCATGACGCGACGGCCAATCTTGAACCTCACGCTCGAGGCAGTTGGTGTGCACTGGCGGTGAGTTGCCATGAACCGTTGTCCTCTGCATAGGCACGAATCGCCTCAAGATGCTGAGCGATGTTGAATCCCCAAGCAATGGCCCAGTCCTCAAGTTTTGGTTGCAGTTTCGCCCATTGTTTTTTCACACCACCGGTGTTTTTTCGCTGGTGGTGAAGAAGCAAGGCTGCGGTTTGAATCAGGCCCTGGACGAGCAGAATCTCGTGCGGTGAAGCGTTCCGTCGCTTGAGGTCGTTCCACAGGTCTTCCCAGGCTTCGTGGGCGTGCCAAAACTTCCCATCGTCGAACAAGGAAGCACCCGCTTCAAGCAGGGCGCCCTCCTCCTCTGACAGGGGCCGTGCAATCCGAGCCATCGTCGTTGGGATTGAACCGATGGATTTGAATCCCTCTCTCGACCAAACGACCTCCATTGGCGCCCCTGAAACCGGTTTGAAATCGCCAAGCAAGGACGACGACCGCCGCACCCTTCAAGAGGGGGTTTGGCAAAGACGCTGTCGGAGGGTGCGTTCTCATGGAGTCCATTGAACACGGCGACCTCATCGAACAACGCCGAGGTGGCGTCGATGTTCTCCGCGTTTTGGTGCGAAATCTTGCCGTTCACGAACAATCCGGTGCTGTCTGCATCCGCTCCTCCAGTTCATCGCACAACCGCGTGGGCTGGCTTCTCTTTCGCCTCGGACAACCGGTGATGGCGTTCCATGGTGAGTCGGTCCAAAACAAAGGGTTGGAGGCGCTGTTGGCCATCGAGCAAGACGCCCTCGAGATCGAAAACGAAGTTTTGCTGTACGAGCTGACCATGAACGCGCTCCGTTCCACGATGCGCGAGCACCCGGAAAGTGTCCTCCACCTCGAACATCAGGACGCCAACAACGACGGAGCATCGTGGTGGTCCAGCGTCCGCTTGCCTTCGACCTCATGGCGGAGGGCGGCGCGGCTGAAAGACATCGAACACCTTGCCCTGTCCACCGAGGAACGCCAGCGGTCCCCTCCTCAATCGTCTTCTGCCCGCCTCGAACTCGAGCCCGGTCGAATTTACCTCCTTGATTCACCTGATCCTCATCCCATGATACAACTCGGCGTTGAACTCGCCGAACGTGGCATGCCGCTGCTCGGCATGTTTGGCCTTCCCCACGCCCAAACAGAAGCGACCAAACGACTTCCGAAACCTCAGTCCTACGCTCTTCTTTCTCCGCAGGCGGGTTACGATGTCCTCACCCAGCGCAAGGAAATGGACGCCGTTCTCAACGCCTTTCAGTGGGGGAACGAACGGTCCGTTCTCCTCCTCGACGGGCTTGACCGTTTGAGCAATGCACTGGGTGATGCGGGGATGCTTGACGCCTTCCGATCGATGTGTGATGGTGTTCGATTCAACGACCATGTTGCCCTGGTGACCACCGATCTTGAGATGTTTGAAACGTCTGTTCAACGCCGCCTGCTGGCCGATGTCATCCTGCTCCGTTCGAGCGATGTGGAAGGTTGGAACAACGAACCCGACCACTTGTGGGACCATCCGTTACTCCTCGCACCCGACGAAGAAGAAGAGCAGTGGCTTGCCGCACAAATCGAGCACCAAGGGGCCAAGGTTGGAGCGAACTTGGTGTCGGAATCCATCGTCGAGGGCGGCTCGTACGAGCCCGATGCTGAAGAACGTGCGGAAGCCACGCAGGCCCTCGCCGACGCCGTGGCGTCGTGGCCAACTCCGCCGACGGGCGACACCGCAGCAGAACCGGAAGTCGAGTCCACTCATGCAGGGATGTCCATCGGAACAACGGCATGGCGACCAACGCCCGAACCCGAGGTGGTCGAGGGTCGTTTTGTCAGCCAGTCTCCTCGAGCGACCGAAGAAGTTGAACCAGCATTGACCCGTTCAACGCCGCTGAAACGAACCCGGCCACGTGCCTCCGCTCCGGTTTCGAAGGTCCCCGTCATGCGAACGGCTCAACGCCTGCCGAAGCGAACCTCCACGCCCTCGCTGCCACCGGTGGGCGACGGCCTCACGCCGATTCGAAGTTCAGCCGTGGTGAAACGGGCTCCACAACTTCCTGACTGGCCAACTCGACCCAGCCGTCCTCAGTCCTACAGGAAGGAGAATCTGGACGTCTTCACGAACAAGCAGTCTCGCGCTGCCCAACGGCAGGCACCCATCCAGCGCCCGCTTGAAACCACGGCGCTCAAGGACAACGTGCTCAGTTCACCGGACCTCGACGAGCTTGAGTTGCCGGCCAGCCGTGTCCCGCAAACGCTGAATCTTCCCGCAGAAGACACCAGCGAGCCCCTGTCCAACAGCCTGCGTCCTCTTGATGTCAACGAGAAGCCCTCCCGAGAAGCCTCTGCAAAAGCCCAATCCACCGTGAACATGGAGGAAGTTTACCTCCGATGGTCGACCTTCGAAGAGCAGGACGGCTTGGACGCAACGGCTCTTTACAGCGAGTACGGTGAAGCACTGAAACGCTACGAGGGTGATGGAGAATGACCTCGTCTCCGACCAAACTTCGTGCCGAACTCGAGGAGGCAAAACGACACCTGCGAACCGCCATCGATGCATCGGCTCCGAGGCCAACGGCACCCAAGGGGGTACCAGCCGACGAATCAGGCCGCCCCGCGCTCTCAAAACTCAACACGCTCCTCGGAACAACAACGGTTCCGGACCGCCCCCTCGCTCTCTACCAGCAGGTCGGCGTTGCGCAGCGACCGACCTACGATCTCATCGCAAATCGTGTCTTGGGGCCCGGTGTTGAATCGCCAACATCCTTTCTTGATGTTGAGGACAATTACGCTTCCCATGTCGCTCATCGCTTGACCGAACTTCGCCAGCGATTGGAAGCACATCCTTTGCCTGACGACGCCGCCCCGGGTTCCACCTACGTTGGGGTTGAAGACGACGGTACGCCCGTATGGAGTCAGGTCTTGGACGAACAGCGGGGGCGAGTCTCTTCAGCATTGAACAGCGATCTCGCTCCCCCCGAGGAGCATGAGCCCCACCATCCGGTTCGCACGCTCAACATTCTCCCAACGTGGCCCAAACGGATGCCGTGGTCCTCTGCCATGACGTTCAAGCAATGGTTCGTTGCCGAGGAAAACCTGAACGCAACGCAATGTTGCGAACGCGTGGTTGACCGACCAGGGAGTGGCCTTAACCCGCTGATGTTGTCGGCCGAGCGGCAGGCCGGCTGCTCGCACCTCCTCCACGCGACGGGACAAGCGTTGCTCCGCAGGGAAGAGGGGCACGTCCTCTGGTTGACGGCTGCGGACGCCTCCACGGTTGACGGTCTCGAGGCACAGTGGCAGGACGCACTGGTCGGTGCGGTCGCCGTGGTGGTGGATGACGTTGATGCCTTTGCCCTCCACGAGGTGTGGCGTCATCAACTGGGCCTCCTGCTCGACCACGGGCTGAACTTGGGTGTTCAGGTGGTCGTCGGCAGTCACCGGGCCGTTGACGAATTTCCACCGTCCCGTCTCAAGGATGTCCTTCGCTCCTCGAGCATGGCCGACCTCAGCGCCCCTCGTGCGCCTACGCTGATGGCGTTTGGACGCTGGCGATGTACGCAGCGGAATCTGTTGATTTCCGACCGGCATCTGGCACAACTCAGTCGTATGGAACCGTCGGGATGGCGGAGCATGGAACAGCGCCTTGAGCGTTTGACGATGGCGTTGGAACAGGGAGCAGTCCTGCTTGATCACGACGACGTCACCGCGTTGATTGAAGGGGCACGGCCAACCACCGAGGCCACGGAAGAACAACGCCGCGTCGACGACCTCGCAGCCCAACTCGTGGGTGATGCCTTGGACACCGTGTACTCCAGTCTTGACGTTGGTGGCGTGGATCTCCACAGTCCACTCGCACCCTGGCCGGAGGACGATTATGCACCCCCTGCATGGTCTTCGGAAGAACTTGGAACCGAAAGCGCAGCGATGGAGCAGCGCCTCCTTGAATCGGTCGAGTCCGTGGAACCCGGTCGTCCGTCGGTGCTTGATGTGAACGAGCGTGAGAAGTACATCGTTCGTGCCAACGACCCGCTGGACCGTGCCGATCTCGATCGAACCGTCGAGATGCTGGTCGACCTGGACGCATCCATCGATGAACGAATGAACCTCTCCACCTCCGCTGCCGTCACCTCTTCGCTTGAGCTTCAGCAGCTTGAGGAGCGAATGGTGGTGCTTGCACAGCGTGCAGTTGAAGCCGACATCGAGGAGCTGATCACCATCGCCGATGAGTTGCGCGCCCTCGAGGAACGACTGGTTGAACTTGATCCTGACCGTGAGCCGCTGCCTGCCTTTGAGGAAGCGACGTCCTCGAAACCGACGTCCAAGCGGAGAAAACCCGGACGTGAACGCGCACCCGTGAAGCCCGACGACGACGATGCGTTGGACGCCTACGAGCCCGAGGGCGAGTGGAACATTGACGGCACCGGCATTGAAGCAACAGATCTCCTAGCAGAAGAAGCAGCACCGCGTGTTGTTCACCTTGCTCGTCTTCATCCACGCACCGTCTTGGTGGGTGAGGAAGAGTGAGAGCGCCGTGGTGGATGGACGGCGTCCGGTTTTCCTGTCAGGCCAACTGTGGAAAGTGCTGCGATGAACCGGGTGGCATCGTCTACTTGTCTCCCGACGATGCCCAGCGCTTGGCCAACCATGCCGGTCTTTCAGTCGAAACATGGCTCGAGCGGGACACTCGGCAAACCTACGACGGCCGCTATGTTTTGAAGAGCAGGGAGCACGACGGCATTTGCATCCATTTGAACGAGCACAAACAGTGCAACGTTTACGAGGTCCGACCACAACAGTGCAGGGCGTTCCCCTGGTGGGGCGAAAACCTCGCTACTGCTTCTGCCTGGAAGAAGGTCAAGGCCACCTGCCCGGGCATTGATGCGGAGGACGCCCTCCTCATTGACGGTCAAACGATACGCCTCAACATCTTCTCCGACCGCACATCCACGAAGGGCTTCCGAACCTGGCCCCCGGATAAAAAGCGCTGGAAACGATAGGCTGCGACGGTGTTGTGACGCACACCGATTTTTCTTCTGTTCGTATCCAAGAGCCGCATTTATACCGAACATGGATGTCGGCTTATCCGAGGCAAACGAGATGGCGCAAGATGAACCCATGTTCACCGTCCACGCATCTCACCTCAATACCGGTCTTCGTGGCGTTCCCGTGGGCACCTGCCGGACCTCGTTCGTGACACCCACCGAGGGCGTTCACTACTGCGGGTACCCCATCGCTGAGCTGGCCCACTTTTCTCCAGAAGACATCGTGTATTTGCTCTTCAACAAAGAACTCCCCACCCCCGAACAGTCTCGGGCTTTCAAGGCCGACATGAGCGCCCGAGGGGCGGTCCCCGACAGCCTTGCTGCCGTGTTCCACACCTTGCCTGCTGACGGCCATCCCATGGACTGGCTCAGCGTCGGCATCCACACGTTGGGGATGCTCGACACCACGGGCGACTGGAAGGAGGACGCTCTCAACCTCATCGCTCGCATGCCACGCCTCATGGGCTTGCTGTTCCGTATTCGGGAAGGGCGAACTGAAAACATCCCTGCTGACGATACCAGCCTCAGCATGGTTCAGCGTTTCGTACGCACCCTCGACATGGACGGGGTTGACGACGACTTGATGGAGCAGATTCTCGCCACCTACCTCGTTCTGCACATGGACCACGGGGGCGGCAACCTCTCCACGTTTACAGGGAAAGCCATCGCTTCTGGCCATGCCACGGTCTTTGCCTCCATCGCCGGCGCCATGAACGCCCTCTCCGGACCGCTCCACGGCCGAGCCAACCAATCGTGCCTCGAATTTGTCCTCCGTATCGGAACAAGCGACCCCGCTGAGGTTGAAGCCTTCGTACGAGGCGAACTCGCAGCCAAGCGACCCGTGTTTGGTTTTGGCCACGCAGTTCTGCGAGCGGAGGACCCCCGTGCGACCGTTCAATTTGCCTTGGGCGAACGGCTCTGCCCCGATGATGAGAATTTCAAGATCATTCGCACGCTGCGTGAGGTCGCTCCTCGCGTCCTCGGTGAAAATGAAAAAATTTCCAATCCGAACGCCAATGTTGACATCGCCAGCGGGGCCCTCCTTCATCACGTCGGGTTCAAGGATCCGACCTACTACACCACCTTCTTTGGTTGGGCTCGTGTTGCTGGAATCGGTGCACAAATCATTGACGAGCGGACGGTGATGCGCAGCGGAAAGGGCACCCCGATCTATCGACCCAAGTACATTGCAGAACAGCAGGAACTCCGCCACCTCGACTAAGGGTGGAGCACGGGTCGAGCGGTTTTCCCTGAACCTCGGTGGCCGATCACTCTCGGTGCTGATGCAGGCGGTGTTTCACCCGAGTACCGCTCCAGCGTGGCTTCAACGCTCGGTCTCCACCTCCACCGTTGGGTCCACTCGGTCACCAGGGCGCGTCGGCGAGCAGCGTCGCATTCAGCCCACGTGGGCACGGTGGATTCCAAGGTGTGGAGGGCATCGAGGTGGTCTGCTTTTCCAACTCGCTCAAGCTCGGACCATTCCGCTTCGAGGAGCGGTTGAAGCCCCGGCCGCCGCCAGCGGGCGTGGCCCGAGGGGAGCCACGTCAGCGAAGGGTCGGCATGATCGGTGAGCGCCGACATCCCTGCCCGAAGAAGGTCGTGTTCAATCATCGGTTTGGTGGGCCAAACGTAGGTGGGCATGCCTTCACGGGCCGCCGTTAACCGTTCAAGAGCGCTGCCCTGCAAGCCGACATGTCGCCCGACAGGGAGGTGTTTGGTCGTGGTCTGAAAATATTCAATGGCGCAAGGGAGCATCGAACTTCCTTGGTTCCGGTGCTGTTTCACGAGCCGCGCAAACGACGTGGTCAAGAATTTGGGAAGCACCTGCAGGCGTTGGGATGTCCGATTCCCGTAGGGTGGAATGTAAGGGATAAGGGCGGCCCACGGGCGCCGGGTCTCCGCCAGTCTCGCCGAGGCGGGCATGCCTCGGTGGAAGGCGTAAAACACCGTGTTCTCTTTTGGGACACCTCGTTCGTTGAGGGCTTGGTCTGCCAGCCTCATGACCTTCGCGACGTGTTGATTGTGGTGTTTTCGACCGAGGAAGCCTCCACCGACTGCGCTTTTTGGATGCGGCCGTTTGATTTCAACGCAGCCCATTGAACCGCCGTCCCGCCATGCTGCGAGCACGTCTTTGTTGTCGAGGAAGTCATCAAATCCGAGGAAACCAAGGCCGGTGAGGTCGTCCAAGCTCCACTCTTCAAGCCACGTTGGTTGCCCTTTGAGATGTTCTTTCGGCACTGAAACAGTGCGATCGTGATGGACGATGAGTTGTTCATCCGCTGTCAGGCGGATGTCAAATTCCACGCCGTCAAAGGCCTTGAAAGCGTGCCGCAGGCTTTCCAGTGTGTTTTCGGGCGCTGGCTTCCACGGCGCCCCTTGCTTCATGGGCGTACCTTGGTTCGCTATGCTTCAAAGGTTATCGCCGACGGTGAGGGAATGCCGTTGATTGCGCGCCAAAGCGTCCGAAGGCATAAAGCCACATTTCATGACGCCAAGCCATGGACCCCTATGAAATCATGATGAGCATGATTTTGGTCCTCACGCCCATCATTTGCTGGTTCTTCACCCGCACTCAAACCGAGCACCGAATCCACTGGAGAAAGTGGGCAGAAGAATTCCACAACAAGCGGTACTACCTTCATGCCATGGGCTACATCGTCATCATTCGCTGGAAATCCATCACGGACAAGCTCAACGAACCGATGAAAACTCGAACGGGGCACTGGACCGATTGGGTCTACGGCATTGAGGGTGAATTCACCAAGTGGGTTCAGGACGCGTTTCGCAGCGACGTATTGACCGAATTTCTCAACTTCCACTACCTCTTCGTGTATCTGTTTTTGATTTACGTTACGACCGTGTATTTCGCCTACTCGGGCGACCGGGACATGACGGACAAAGTCACCCTCAACTACCTGCTCATTTATGCTCTGGCGGTGCCTTACTACCTGTTCTTCAACGTTGAAGTCACGTCATCATGGATTCCAGGGATGGACGCGTTGCTCTACCATGAAGGATGGTACACGGTGTTCTATGCGCTCCATGACCCGCTCGACAATGCCGTTCCGAGTTTGCACGTCGCTATTCCGTTCGGGATATTGATGCTCAATTACCTCCATGTCAGGGAACAAGGTGGAACCCTGAGGGAGTGGCGGCACTGGCCCTACCACCTGTTCGTTCTGCTCAACACCCTGTTGTTCATCTTCACCATTCTTTACCTCGGCATCCATTGGTTCGTTGACATTCCGCTCGGGCTGCTCATCGGAAGCATCGGGGCGCTGTTCATCCACCATCTCCAACCTCGTCTTCGCAACGACTACGGTCCGGTGTTCAAGGGGATTGGGCGAGACAAAGTCCGTCGGCACATTTTGGTCGAGGGCATCGTCATGCTCGTGCTGTTGACCTGCATGATGATGGCCGTCAACTATCAAGAGGAGACCATCGATGAACGGGTCTCGTTCCGGTTGGGTGAGGGTGATAGCACCTTTGAAATCGTTCAGAAATTTGACCCGGGCGACATGGTGCAGTCCAACATCACGAACCTGAACCATGCTTCCGAACTCGAGATCGTCATCGTGATGGTCGAGACCAGCGTGCCTGCCATGGAAACCGGTGAAATTGACTGGGAGGTCATGAAAACATTGGGCGAACATCGCACGGTCGCGCCACAAACCACGTTGAGTTTGAACATCACATCACCGAAGATTTACCACTTCATTGTCATGCACTTCCCTGACGCCAACGAGAACGAATCCGTCATGGAAGTTCGCATTCTCAACGACTACGGCGACGATAAAATGGGCCAGGCCATGTTCCTGAGTCTGCCATCGCTTTGGATGACCGGCTTCGTGGTTTACCGCCTTTACCGATTGAAGAAAGAAGGCCGGAGTTGGATTGATTCTACACCCTCTTATGTGTGGGCCTCGTCGTCTAGACCGGACGAAGAGGCGTAAGGCATGGTACGTGATTCTCTCCAAACGACGGTTGAGCGTCTTGCTCAATCATCCGGCGGTCAAATTCTCGCTTCCGTTCGCGAGGGCTTGCAACGGTCGTTGAAATTCTACGTCGCTCTTTTCCTTCTCGGGTTCATGGTTGCCTTCCCGCTCTCGAGTGAGTTCATCGGTTGGCTGGTCGATGAAGGTCGTTTGCCTCTGGGTGTGGAAATCATCGTGATTTCTCCGGTCGAGTTTTTGTTCCTTCAACTGAGAATTGCGGGCTACGTCGGCCTCACCCTCGTCACGCTGATGATCGTCGGTCAAGTTGCGATGCACGGTCTTCGCCACGAGGCCGTGCTGCGGCGCATGGAAGAACTGGAATTTACGATGCCAAAACCGGGCCCTCGTCTCGTCGCTGCTGGGGCTGCTTCCTTGCTTCTCATGCTGGCGGGCCTCCTCTACGCTTGGTACGGCTTGATTCCACTCCTCTTGGAATACTTGACCACCGACGCACAACAGGCGGGGCTCTCAACCGAATGGCGCCTGTCAAATTATGCGGGTTTTATCGTCAATCTCCTCTCCGCTTCCGCCATCGGGTTTCAGGCTCCGCTGTTGACGACGCTTGTGCTCCGCTCGGGTGTGGCAACGCGGCAGCAACTCTCCGCTTCAAGGCGCATGATTTGGTTCGGTGCCTTTGTGTTGGGTGCGTTCATGTCACCACCCGACCCGCTCTCGCTGTTCTTGGTGGCGCTCCCCGTCATCCTCCTGTTCGAGGTTGCCATGCTGTGGGATCGAATCACTCGGGGTTGAGTTGGTCAGCGAGCGTCGTTGACCGAACGGGCATGTTCCCGGGCCGAGGCTGCCACGACAAGCCATGAAAATCAGAACCAACGCTTACGCCCATCCCCTGCTTGACGGCTTCGACCGTCAGCTCGTGTCGGTAGGCGTCCGTGTGGCTTCGGTGCACGGCTTCGACGGCATCGACGCCCAGGGCGTGAAGGGTCTCAAGCAACTCTCGGCTTGGAACGCCGTAGTAGAGCGGGTGAGCCAAGGAGGTCAGGCCCCCTGCGTTCTTCACGGCGCGGACCGCTTCCTCAACGGTCGGTTTGACGTGGGCGACAAAAGCCGGTAATCCGTCACCAATCCATGTCTCAAAGGCCTCCTGTTTTGAGGCGACGTAGCCCCGTTCTACCATAACCTCTGCAAGATGCGGCCGGCCCACAGATCCGCTGGCTTTGGCGCTGACCTCGTCGATCGACACCGGCATGCCAAGTTCACCAAGTCGCTCGCACATGGCCATCATTCGAGGTCGACGGCCGTCTTGATGGGGCGAAAGCCACGCTTTGAACGAAGCAACCTCCGCATCGTCGCTGCCGGGAACATGACGAGGAAAGTATGCCAGCAGGTGCCACGAGGCGGATGCTCGTTCCCTCCCGATGGCAGCCATGTGATGTTCATCAGCGGGCAGAGCCGGTTCGCAGGTAATTTCGACACCCGGGACGAAGGTCATCCCGAGCGATGTGGCTGCTGTGTACCCCTCCTTCCAACCGGAAGTGGTGTCGTGGTCGGTGAGTGCCCAGTAGCGAACCCCCTCTGCATGCATCAATTCAGCGACGCGGTCCACGGGGTGTTCGCCATCACTGTGAAGCGAATGGGAATGCAAATCGTAGATTTGGGTCCACATGGTGCTCGCTCCGGTCGGTCTTGTTTCAAGGCTCGTGTTCAGAACAGGCTGTCCAAGTCTGGCAGATCAGGAAGTTCAATGCTCGCCTTGGGCGGTGAAGCGGGTTGAGGTTCGGGGGGCCCTGCGAAGAGGTCGTCCAAATCAGGGAGGTCTGGGCTCGCAGTGGCAGGTACCTCCGCAGGCACCTCCGACGGGTTCTCGGTGCCTTCCGCAAAGAGGTCGTCTAAATCCGGCATGGACGGAAGGGTGGGTGCAACCTCGACGGAGGGTGATGGTTCCTGCACGACAGCAGGCGTTGGGACGGTGTTTTCGTGGGTGGGGCCGGGGAGCGGTACACTTGCGACGCCATCGGTGACGAACACCCGGTTCGGCTCGAGCCCCGGTATGGTGAGCGGGTCGACAACGCTGGTGGCGTCACGACCGGGCAGCGGCACGGGCTTGACGAGAACGCGCTCGAGGGTTTGCCCGGTTTCTTCGTCAGCAGGTGCCGCTTCTCGGGGTTCGATGTTGGTTTGATTGGCGGCCTCCACCGCTGCCATCGTTCGCTGTACTTCGGCACCAAACGCTCCGGAGGAAAGCGTGGTGACTGTCTCTTATACACATCTCCGAGCCCACGAGACA
>CAXGZM010000029.1:0-14937 GCA_964014165.1 uncultured euryarchaeote
AACCTGAACTCATCGCTGCTCTTCCACGTCATCCGCCAAATCCAGAGGGCGGACAAGGCGAGAACGGCAGGGCCGTAGTACTCAACCTTGAACAGATGGAAGGCGAAACCAAACGCAAGCACGCCGGCGTAAACACCGCCGAGTTGCCATTTCTCCGACTGGCTGGAAAGGCGAACAAAGACAAAGGAAAGCAAGGCAGCGACCACACACGCAACGAACGCAATGGACAGGTCAGGCGACCATGACTGGACGGTTTCCTCACCGAGTTCTACGCCTTGAGAGCGGTCGTTGGTCTCGTCGTTGCCGTCACCGACGTACAGGAAGGAGAGGGTAGCATCGCACTGCACGGTTCGTTCAACTTCCCACCAGTCAATGGTTACCGGGCGCACGTCCCAGGAGAAGGTGTGTTGTTTGCCCGCAGCCATGATGGGGACCATGTCGGGTACGCTCAGAACGTCAACGTCGCCGTTGCAGTCCAGCATCGCCGAAACGCCAAGGGCTTGAGCCGTTCCGTCGTTTCGGACCGTGACCAAATATTGCGTCTCCTTGCCTTCAAAGAACGCTTCAGGGTCCGACGGACCTTGCGTATGGATGGCCGGGTCGGCAAAGACAGCCAGCTGATAGGTGAAGACGTCTTCCTCGTAGACCGTGTAGCCGCTGTTTTCATCCGGATGGTACAGGCGGAAGGTCAAGTCCCATCCGTCGCCGGGGAGAATGTTCGGCGGGTTGGGGGCGTCAATGACGAGTTCGATAGGAGCGTTGGTGACCCAAGGCTGACGGCTTGGCAGCGTGATTCTTGATTCCGGGCCGAGCGAAGTAGAGCCGCAATACGCCGACATGTTGAGAGGGTAGTCGGTGTCGTCCACACGGACAGCAAACGTCCAACCGTACTGCGAGGCGTTCTGGCCGAGTTCATCCACGTCGAGCAGGCGTTCAGCGCGGCACAATTCGAGTTCGTACGCCACGGCGCTCTCCGGTCCGGTTGGGATGTGCGAGTAGACGATGGAGAAACTCTGGGGACCGTTGTCGTTGGGCGGCGTGACCGAGGTGTCCCCGAGTTCGAAGAACCGATTCATTCGCAGATCGGTGTAATACTCAGCGCTTCCCTGAACCGCTTCTTCGATTGGGTCAAGGGTCAAGATGAGATTGGCGGCGAGCGTCAGCGCCGGCTGAACGGCGACACTGCTCACACTGAAAGAGAAGGAGACGGCTTCGCCCCGGGGCAAGAAGATTCGATTCGGTGCGGTCGGCGAGACCTCCCAGTCCAAACTTTGTTCGCTGAGTCCGCCTTGAAGGAGGGTGTAGGTCACGTTCACATCGACGTCTTTGTTACCCGTGTTGGTGATCTTCACGTCCCAGGTGCGGCTGATACCTCGGTGGTAATCCATGGTGGTCGGCCAGTCCTCAACTTCAACGAGGAACAACGGCGCAACGATGAGGCGGAAGGTGTGAACCTTGAGTTCCTCTCCGGTGGAGGCGTTCAACACTCGGATGGTGACCGGATAAAGAGCCCCGTTGGCCATGCTGTTGTCATCGGTCAGTGCGGGCACATCGATGTCAAAGGTTCCCGCATGGGTGGCGTCCACGTCAAGCGTCAACGGAAGCGAGGCAGGGGTCACGGTCCAGTTTCCTGCAACCGACGTCTCGACGATCACGTCCTCCACGAGGTTCCCGTTGTTGATCACCGAGAAATCCACGGTTTGGGTCTCGCCGGGGACGACCCCAATTTCCTGGAGGGTGTTCACCACGAGGCCGTGTTCTTCGCTGATGTTGCCGAGGATGTTGGCGGAAAGATTGAGGCCGGATTCGACATTTGAAACCCAAACGGTTGCGAAGTAGTTGGCAGCTGCGAGGGCGTCGCTGGTCGGTGTGAGACGCACCCGTACGGTGGACTCGTAGCCCGCGCCGATCTGAACGACGGTGGGTGTTTCAAGCACGAAATCGATCTCTCCAGCGTTGGACGTATCGAGATAGACACCAAACGTGGCGGGCGTGTTGCCGTCGTTGCTGATGATGACGCTGGTCGTGATGCTCTCGCCGATGGAGAGGTTCACGGTTTGGCTGGTGGGCGAGAGGGAGGCGTTGACCTTCTCACCCACACGAACAGGGACTTCAAACGACGCGATGTAGGTGCCGGAGGACATCTCAAAGACATCGATGCCAATGGGTTCGACGCTGTTGGCGGGTGCTTCAGGGTCCGTGGTGAGGATCAGCGGGAACGTCGTGATGTGGGTGGTGGCATTGGACGGGTAGTCGGCGACGTCGGCTGGAACGTCGGTTACCGTGGTGGAGGGCATGATGCTGCTGGCGCTGAACGAGACATCCCATCCGTCGGGGACTTGGTCGTTCAGCACCAAGCGGTACGACGTCATGTTGTTGCCCGTGTTGGCGAGGTCGATGTCAAACGACGTCTCCTCGCCAACCATGGCGTCGAGCGTGGTGCCGTTGTGACCTTCAACACCGAGCACGGGCGGAATGGTGATGGTCAAAGTTTGAGAAATTGAGGTTGGAATTACGTTGGCGCTGTTGTGGGCTGCGCCGAGCGTTGGCGTGGCCGTGATCGGGATGGAGAGCGAGCCCGCCACGGAGAAGTCGTCTGCAGGACCCTGAACGGTCAACACGGCCTGCCGAGTTTCACCCAGCGACATACCGGGTAGCGAAGTAGGCGTTAGGCCGACAGCCCAGCGGGATGCTTCCGAGAACCCACCCGAGGAATCGGAAGTGAACACCGGGGCCCCAAGCGACAGGGTGGTATCAACCGTCTCGGAGAGTTCGGTGACAAGGTTGTGGCGAACTTCCACATCAAGGTCAAGAATTTCTTCCAGACCGCTGCCCTGTTGTGCCTGAAGCACCTGTTGCGTTGTCATGTGAATCGTTTCAACAGGGAGACCGGGGTCCACCACGATCACGGGAAGGATTCGCACGGGTGTGGCGTTGACCTGCGGGATACCGCCGTCCACCGAGGTTGCTTGGGCCCAGACCGACATGGTGTCGCCTGCCCCGTTGTATTCCGCTGCGACGAGCGGGTTCTGAATCACGGGCGGGGTGACCGTCAACGTGACGTTCACCGAATCACCGGGTTGGAGCGTACCCGTGGTCGTTGAAGAGAAGGAGAGGTCCCAGTTGATGGGATTGGATGAAATGCCAGCGGTCAGCGTGAACGAAGTCGGTGCGTTCCCGTCGTTTTGAACCTTGACTTGGATCGGCGAAGGGTTTCCTGGAGTCAACGGTTTCGTGTCGCTGTCCATTTCAACAATCCCTTCGTAGGACTCGCTGGCCATCACGACGGTTGAGACGCTCTTGGCGAATCCACCGCCGTTGGAAGTGATGCGGAGGGTAATGATGTCCGAGTGGTTTCGTAGGGCAGTGGCGGGGACCGTCACGTCGATGAAGACGTAGGTCGTGCTGTTGGCGGTCACCGTTGGCGTCGAAGGCGATGGGCTGATGGCCGAAACCCACCAGTTCACGCCGGAAACGTTGACCTGGTAGTCGTCCACGCTCACACCCGTGTTTTCGATGGCGTAGGTGAGTTGGGCTGTTTGACCCGGTTCAACGCTGCGGTCATGGGCGGCTGTCAGTTCAAAATCGTAGTTCGAAAACACCACGCGCTGGTTGAGGAATTCGATGGACGATGCCCAGTTGAGGCCGGAGACATGCATTTCCCCAACCACGTCCCACTGGCCCGTCAACGACGTGGCGTCGAACTGCATGGAGACGGGGTAAAGGCTCGCTCCGCCGGCGTACAAGGAACCGGGCCGAACAACGGGAACGATGCTGGAAAGCTCCGACATCGTGTTTGAGGGGTTGCCAACCTCTGTGAAATTGAGGTAAAATTGGGCGGATTGATTCTTGACACCGTCGTTTCGAACGCTGACATTGAAGTCGTGGATGATTTGAGACCACACCACACTGCTGCCACCGCTGCTGGGTTGGGGGATGTCGACCACCGGGACGCTGCTGTTTTGGTACCGACTGACGTTGATGACCAGCTGGTCTTCGTTGTTGGCAGTGTTGACGTCCGTGGAGGAAGAAATCCTCGCCTTCAGGATTTGATTGGCGCCCAACGTTGCCGACCAAGAAAAGACGGAAACGGCACTGGAAGCCCCGGCGGCGATGACGCCAAGGTCGGTGGTGTCGAGCACGACGTCTCCCGAGGAAGCGGTGCCCTGGAGAAGCAAGGTGAGCGAGGCTTGCCCTGCAGCGAGGCCAATGTTTTGGACCTGGACGCGAACCACGTGGGTGGCATCCTCAGCTTCGATGCCACCGCCCAGGTTCATCGACCCGGCATCATCGAGCGTGAACGAAGAAACGACAAAGTCGGGCGTCGAACGACCGCTGTCAGCCATGGCCAAGGGCGTCAAACTCGCCACCAACATCAAGGCGACGAGGCCCAAGGGGACGGCGGGCTTAGACAGGGTCCGCACCTCCTCGCTTGGGTTCCAGGAAGCGGTCGATCGTGATCGACTTCCCCTGCCGCTTCCACTGGGCCACCAGTTGATTGAGGAGGGCATCGTGTTCGGCATCCGTAATGCCAAGGCGCCGACGTTCCTCCCACAGCAGGAGTTGTTCGGTGCGAGTCAAGAGAGCGTCTCGCAGGTACAGTTCGAGGGTTCGCCGGTAGGCATCCCGGTCCGAGATGGCGTACACGATGGAGTCGCCCGGCACCTGGTCGGCTCGGTTCTGAATCATGTTCCCCAGCATCAACGCCTCATCGTAACTCAAGAGGCGTTTGTCAAGGTCGGTTTGGATGCTGCTGGCGATTTCTTGAAGGGCGTATTTGGTGTCGGCACGCTGTATTTTTTTGAAATGACGACGCGCTCGCCTAGACATACGTGCGCCGACCATAGGTTCCTTTGTGCACAGGCAGTTATTCAAAGAATCGGTTCCAAACCCATGAATGACCCGTCCTGAATCAGTTTTTATTCAAAATGAATAAACGCTGTCGAGCGCCCTTCTTCACGACGATTCAGGCACGTTTTGTATGAATTTACAAAGCAATTGCTTTAGTGGCCACCCTGAAAGTTAACATCATGAGCGAAACGATTGAACTCAGCGCAGGTGATGCAGCGCCCGCCTTTACGGCCATGGACGGACACGGAAACGAACACACACTCCAGGCCTACCTCGACGAAGGCAAGACGGTCATCCTCTATTTTTACCCGAAGGATTCCACGCCCGGCTGCACCACCCAGGCCTGCGATTTCCGGGACAACATGGGCCGCCTCAACGGTGAAGCCTACGTCGTCCTCGGCGTTTCCAAGGATTCCGCAAAGTCTCACCAGCGTTTCGTCGAAAAGCAGGAACTCAATTTCCCGCTCCTCGTTGACGAGGACCTTTCGCTCCACAACACCTACGGCACCTGGCGGTTGAAGATGAATTACGGCCGAGAATACATGGGGAGTGTTCGCTCTACGTTCGTGATCAGCCCGGACGGCACGCTCGCTTGGTGCCGGTACAACGTCAAGGCCAAGGGTCATGTCGGCATGCTGATGCGCGAACTCGGTCTCGGTGAATGAGGCGGTTCGATGGACGACCTGCCGTTGACGGGCCAGCGCGTGGACCTTGACGGGAGCGTTGCTTGGTGGCCCTGCCACATCGGTCGGGGCGCTGTCATCGGACCGGGTTCTTCCGTTGGTGCGCTCGCCCACATCGGCCAGCGGGTCGTCATGGGAGAGCGATGCAAAATCCAAGGAAGCGCCTACATCGCCGACGACTGTCGGTTGGGTGACCGTGTGTTCATTGGACCTGCGGCCGTCATCCTGAACGACAAGTACCCGCCCTCCAACGACCGAGAAAAATGGCAGCCGGTCCACATCGGCGATGAGGCCGTGATCGGTGGAAACGCCACCATCGTTCCCGGCAACAACGTCGGCGAGCGGGCGGTTCTGGCTGCGGGCGCAGTACTCACCCGGCCGCTTCCCGCCGGTGAGGTGTGGGGTGGCAACCCTGCTGCATTCCTCATGACCCGAGAGGACTATGAAGCACGGCGGGAGGCATGACCATGACCGATGAGCGCACGGCCGTTGCAGCATTCCTTCGAAAATGCAACGAATACGCCAAAGCCTCCATCGAGCGAAAGCAGGCCCGTGGTGAACTCGCCGAAATTCCGCGATGGGAAGCCTACATCGAATTCAACGAACACGCCCTCGAAGAAATTGCTAACGGCACCCTCGATCGTTGGTTCCAACCCACCGCCTCCCACCAACCGCCGCTTCTGCGGCTTGATGTCAATGCCATGGAACACGTTGAGCGGAGCACCTGGCTCAACAGCGTGCTCTCCCCCCGCCCCGTGGTGGTCGCTGGCTCCCTCGATGATGCTGGAAACAGAAATTTCGCACCGCTTTCTTCGGTCATGCAGGTCTCCACCGCACCGCCGTACCTGACCGCCTCGTTTTCCATTCACAAAGACAAGCGACCCCGGGACACCCTCCACAACCTGCGGACCACCCGAACCGTCATGCTCAACATGATGCCGCCAACGCCTCGCGGGGCCTTCATCGTCGACGAAACGGCCACACCGCTCCCCAAAGGACAGGACGAGGGCGGCCTGCTCGACCTGCCAACCGTTGACGACCAACCGCTCCTCATTCAAGAAGCGGTGGCGGCCATTGAAGCCAGCTATGTCGAGGAGCACCCGCTACCGGATGCGGTGGCCACGCTGGTCGTTCTCAAAGTCGAAGCGGTCTGGTTCTCCTCTTCCACGCTCCCGATGGGGGGCTTGGACGTGTTGTGTCAGCACGGTCGCGACGACATGACCCCCTCCCCGCAGAGCTGGACGCAGCGTGTCCTCAAGCACTACGGGCCGGCTTGAAACGACTGCCAAACTTGGTCCAACCCGTCCTGAAGCGAGATCTGACAGGACCATCCCAGCAGGCGTTCTGCTGCATCGGTATCGGGCAAACGGCGTTGCGAATCGCCGTGATAACCACCGCCCAAGACGAAATCCACCGCCATGGAACCCACCGTCCGATTGACGGCTTCCGCCAGCGAACGAATGCTGACTTCTTCCGAAGAGCCAAGGTTGAAACTGCAGCCACGGAGGGGGGAACCGTCCAACGCCACGTCCATGTGTCCCGCTCGATAAAACCCGTCAACGATGTCGTCGATGTGGGTGAAACTGCGTGTTTGACTCCCATCACCGTGAACGGCCATGGGCTGTTGTTCACGCACCGCTTGGAAAAACATCCCAACCACTTGACCGTAGGCGTCGCCGAGCATGTCCACGCCGTAGGCGTTGAACGGACGGACGATGCGCCCGTCCATGCCTTTCGAAACCGCGTGATGGAGGGCTACCTCATCGAGGTATTTGCTCGCGCCGTAGGAAAAGCGCTGGTGGTCGGCAGCCGATGGAAATCGGCTGATGTCTTCCTCACCGAGCGGCATGCGTTCGTTTTCACCGTAGGCTTCGGGTGAGGAGGCAAGGACAAAACGCGCCTCCCATTCAAGTGCGTGGCGAAGGGCGACCAAGGTGCCGTTGACGTTGACATCGATCACGTCCATGGCCGCTTCGTGGAACCATTTCGTCCCGTTGATGGCTGCCAAATGGTGGACGAGGTCGACGCCACCCAAGGCGTCATGGCACCGTTGCATGTCCGCCGGGTTGGCCACATCGCCTTCGATCACCGTGAGATCGGGGTGGGATTTGACAGCCTCGAGGTTGGCCATCGAACCTCGCCAAAAATTGTCCAAGACGGCGACGCGCTGGCCTTCAGCCAGCAAACGGCGAACCAAAGCGGCCCCGATGAACCCCGCCCCGCCGGTGACGACGACGCGCATGCTCACGGCTGGACACGCTCCAAAACCTCCAACTCAACCCCCGATGGCGTTCGCCGAAACTCCACGGTATCGCCGGTGTTGACGGCCATGCAGGGGTCGGCGTCAAAGCCGTGGCCGTAGGGCAAGCCGAGAAGGGAGCACGCAGGCAGGGTGAGCGGGCAGATGTCTCGGTTCACCACCGCTTTCGGGCCTTTGTCCGTGTAAATGAGCCCCATCAACACGTAGGGAGCCACCGTCGACCCCGAACCCTTGGGATAGATGAGAACCGTGTCTTCAATGGCGACGCCGTCCAGAGGATGCCCCGGCTCTTCGATGACGCCGGTGTCTCGGTTGACGTAGCCGAGGTAGGTGATGGGAACGTCGGTGACGAGGGCGCGACCACGGACCGTGAAGTCGGCTTGGGAGCGCAGACCTGAACCGGACAGCAGGGCTTCCTCGGATTGATGAACTTTGGAAGAGGCGTGTTGAGGCTGCGCTTTGGGATTGAGGACGGGGGCGGGGCCTTCGCACAACGTGGGATCGATGGCGTGTGCAACGCAAGCCTCGATGGGCATGACCGACGTGGGTAAGCGATTCAATCCGCTGGTGAGGTAGTGTTCCGCTTTGAGCGAGTTGGTGAGCAAATGGTTGTACTTTGACCGGTTGTAGGGCGTGACTTCCGGGCAGGTGTCTTTGAGCAGCAACGCCCCACCTTCCTCCAGCAACTCAATGGTCCCGTCCGCTTGTGCGAGGGCATAATTTTCACCGCTGGTAAAGACCCAAAGCCGCTGGTCGGGGATGCGGCGCCCCATCTCCATGTGCGAACGAAGCGCCGAGGCGGTGATGCGAAGTTCTTCCAAGCTGGCTTGGGGGCAACCGATGACCACCAAGTCAACCCGGCCCTTGGGGGCGAGGTCAGCATAGCGCTGTTCCAACGCCGCCTGCGTGAAGGTCAAGGAACCCTGCCATCCCCCTGGCGGCGGCAGAACGCTTCCGTCTTCGGCCATGTCCAGCGGGGGCGCCACCGTGTGCCCTTCGGCCCACAACATCGCACAGCCGTAGTTTGCCGCAGCCGCCGTGAGAGCCTTCTTTGAAGCAAAGGACATGAATTCGGGAAGCCCCGTGATGTAAGGCATCGGACCGTACGGCATCGACCATTCCGGCCTGACCTGTTTTCCCATCCAGTCGCCCAACACCGACCAATCGGCCAGGTTGTTCATCGCACAGTCGATGTGAACGTGCATGTTCGGCACGCGATTTTGGGGCAGGTGCAGGCCCCAGCGCGGTGCGAAACCCGTCAGCGCTGTGGCCAGGGCAGACAAGCCTGATTCGCGGTTGGTGATGAGGGAGGTCCACGTGTTGGAGAAGCAAACAGCGTTCGATTCCGCCCACGTTGCAATGCCCGCCTCGGCCTCAATGCCGCGGTCGTACGGCGTGCAAGACAGGGTGGCGTCGATGCCCAGTTGCTCGTAGGCCTGGACGATTTCGAACTGCTGCTCGAGAAAGTCGGGCCACTGGATGTCCATCTCTTCCATTTTTTCACGGTCGCAACCGGCGGAATTGAGGGTGGTCGGAATGGCCACCTGACCGTCCCCGTCCGCCGAAAGATCTTGCAAAAAACGTCGGAGACCGTGCCCTCCGGTGATCACGGACACGCCGGAGACGTGGGCGTGAACCGCCTCAAGGTAGCCCTCGGCTTTGGCGGTGTCGGCAAGGTCGATGACCAAGCGAGCTGCCTTCTGTCGCGTGTTGCCCTCCTGCCCGTCCAGTTGGTCAAGCAGGCGTTGGGGTGGCTCCATGACCCTTCCATGGCTTGAACCCTCATGAACTCACCCCTCGGCTCCTTCTCGTCGGTTGAACGCTGCCAACGCTCGCTTGGCGCTGCGGATGGAGCAGCCGTCCAATCGCTGACAAGCATGCTGAAGGAGTTCGGTCGTTGCTTCAGCGGGACCGCTGATGATGAACGGCGGTAGATTAAGAACGATTGAGGGTGATGTTTCTGTTCATGCAACCAACTGCAGTGAACGAACCGAATCGACAAGACCAGGATGACCAAACCGAACAGGGAAGGCCGGACCACCCTCCTCATCGGCACCGAAGGTGGTTGGCCGTCGTGCAGACGCTGACCCTCATCACCGCCCTTCTGCTGGCCACCTACAACCACGCTTTGATCGGCGCCTCACCAACCAACACCACGGCGACACCTTGGCTGGTCGAATCCGAACCCTTTGATGCACTCGCACCGTGCAACGAGGGCGGATTCCGCATTCACACCGGATTTGACGTGAACGAAAACAACGTTCTCGATGCGGGAGAACGGCAGGACACCACCGTCCTGTGCCACGGACTTCGAGGTCTTTCTGGCCCGCAAGGCCAAGCCGGTGATACCGGTGAGAACGCGACGCTGCAACTTGTGGCAACCGAACTCCTGCCTCTGCAGAACACCACCTGCCCGGATGGCGGGATGTTGGTGCGCAGCGGGCTCGACCACAATGAAAACGATGAACTCGACAGCGATGAGGTGGTGTCGGAAGCCGCTCTCTGCAACGGTTCCGTCGGGATTGACGGTGAGCACGGCACGGACGGTACGGCGGGTGCAGGAGCCCTCATCGACAAAGTAGCAGCCCCCTCCTACATCTGTGCGGACGGATTTGTCGTCCGCTTTGGCGTTGACGACGGCCCCGGTGAAGGCCATGCAGGCAACCATCTTCTCGAGCCGGACGAAGTCCGTGAAACGCTGAATTTCTGCTTCGAACCCCTCCGCTCCGAGCGTATCACTGACCTGTATGCGGGGACCGGGAATTCAATGACAACTGGATGCGACGCAGCCGTTTGGGCAGATGGACTGGCGGGCTTTGTGTTTGCTGGCAACGACGGCATCAACGGATGCGAACTCTACCTTCACCGTCCCGAGACCAACATCACGGTCATGATCGTCGACCTTCATCCCAACGGCGACGCTCTCCCGGGTCGCGACCTCGGCCTTCACGCCGTCAACGGTGGAGAAGGGGTGCTGTTTGACGCCACGGACGGGACGAACGGGCGCCAGTTGTGGTTCAGCGACGGAACGTCCAACGGGACACAGGCCCTCGGAGCCGTCGAAGCCACGACGCCGGTACCGTGGGCGGACGGCTTTCTCGTTCGCTCGACCACCAACGAGCTGATGTGGACCAACGGAAGCGACCTTCGAGCATGGACGGCGCTTCCAACATGGACGATAACACAACAACAGGCCGTTTCGGCGAACCTGTCGAGCTTGAGCGACATTGGGCAGGGGTGGCTTCACGCCGACCAGTCGGCGGTGTGGTTCAGCGCCATGGACGAGAGCGGCGATGTGGAGCCGTATCGGTTGAACACGAACGGAACCATCACCTCGTGGGCCATCAATGCGTTTGGTAGCGCAGAACTGACCCGGCTGGTGAGCGTTGAGGACGACGTTCTGGCAGCCGCTTCTCGTGGCGGGGTCAAGCAAGTCCTGCGCCTGCACGACAACGGAACGCACGCCTGGTTGACATCGATCGCTCCCGCCTCCGGCGATACGCGCCTCGGCGAGGGCATGGGCTTGCACGTCATTGGCGACAACTTGGTTTACGACGCCGAGACGGTCGCAGGCGAGCCACGGTTGTGGACGACCAATCTGGCCAACGGCATCACCCTCCAACTCAGTTCCACCATCCTCGCCCCGGGTGCCCAAGTCGGCGTGGCAACCACCGGCTCGCGCCTGTTGTTTGACTGCTTGACTGCAAGCACCGGATTGGAAACCTGCATGACCGACGGAACACCGCAAGGAAGCCGAGTCGTTCACGACTTAACCCCCGGATTGATGTCATCGGACGTGAGGGCCGTGGCTGCCGTAGACGATGGATGGCTGGTGGTCAGCGACGGCACGGTGAACGGTTCACCGCGAGGCGTCTCCCTCTGGGTTGTCGAAGGCGAAACCATGCGACCGGTGTACAACCCCTGGCAGGGCAGCGGAAATTCATCGCAAGCCATCACGTACGGCCAACTCATCATCAGCCCCACCCAAGCGTGGATGATCGCTCACGACGGGGTTCACGGCCACGAATGGCATCGATGGAGTCATGGGGAACTCTCCGACGATTGGATCGTTATTCACCGCTGAGAGGAACCACGTTTTTGCGGTCGATGCAGTAGGAACAAGAGACCCCGATCACGTAATCGGGCGAAGCCTGTTCTTCCACCGAGAGGGGTTCTCGACAGGCAAAGCATACCACGACATCCGATTCTTCTAGTGCGGAGTTGACCGCAACGCGCTGGTCAAACACGAAACAATCGCCGTCCCAATGCGCGCCGCCCACTTTTTCGAAATAGCCAAGAACACCGCCCTTGAGCTGCCTGACGTTCGTAAAACCGGCCTCCAGCATGATGGCGCTTGCCTTTTCGCATCGTATTCCACCCGTGCAGAACATTACGATCGGCTCGTCTTTCATGCTGTCGGGTAAACGGGAAATGGCTTCGGGGAAGGCACGGAACGTACCGATGTTCAAATCGATGGCATTGACGAAGGTCCCAATTCGCAATTCGTAATCGTTTCTCGTGTCGAGGACGTGGACGGGTTCCCCTCGGTCGAGCATGGCCTTGAACGCATGAGGTTCAATTTCCGGACCTGTGAAGACAGCGGGATTGATGTGGTCCAATCCGACCGAGATGATCTCCTTCTTTTGGCGGACGTTCAATCGATTAAACGGCTGGTAGTCAGTGAAACTCGTTTTGAGAGGGATGCCCCGAAACCGTTCATCTCCATCGAGGTAGGCGGTAAAGCCCTCGACAGCAGCCGGCCTTCCTGCAAGAAAGAAGTTGATGCCTTCCGGCGCCAACAGCACCGTTCCCTTCAGCCCAACGTCAGCGCACACGCTCCTCAGCACCGCTTGCAATCGGGCGAGGTCGTCAATGGCGACGAACCGGTACCCAGCGATGTTGGTGATGTGGCCAGGCACGTCTCGGCCTGCCATCGCAACTTCTTGAGGCCACCGTCCTCGTTTCAACGGCGCCAGTCGTGATTGGACGCCAGGGGGCGGCGCCATCCTTGACCGAAGGCTCGGGGCGAGACCCGAGGTGCAGGTGGCATCTGCCAGCGTTTGTGCTCGTTTCGCTCCAAGCGACGGAGCACGTCGATGACGGTCGCACTGTCGAAGCCTTGCGCAACGAGGTCGTCCGTGTTGAGGCCACCTTCGATGTGGGATCGAAGCAAAGCGTCGAGCACGTCGTAAGGTGGGAGAGAATCCTGGTCTGTCTGGTCGGGTGCCAATTCCGCTGATGGAGGTTTGGTCATGGTCGATTCAGAAACGGGAGCGGTCAGGCCCGCTTCGATGGCCCGCTGGTTGAACCGTTCAGCCATGGCGTACACCTCCATTTTGTAGACGTCACCGAGTGGAGCATAACCTCCCGCCATGTCCCCGTAGAGCGTGCAGTACCCCTGAGCGATTTCGGATTTGTTTCCGGTGGTGATGGCCATGCTGGCGTTGGCGTTGGCGTACCCCATCACCAACAGCGCTCGGAGACGGGCCTGGAGGTTTTCACCGGCCACGGCGTGGCCGCTGGTCAACACCTCTCCGAGGACACCCTCCACGCTGGTGTGCATGGCATCGATCTCGTGGAGGTGATGGGCAATGCCCAGCGCCTGAGCGGTATGAAGCGCATCGTCGATGGAGTGTTGGGATGAATGGCGGCTCGGCATGGCCAAGCCGGTCACGTTTTCTGAGCCGAGTGCGGCTGCTGCGACACAAGCAGCAACGGCTGAATCAATGCCTCCCGAGAGACCGAGAACGACGGACGTGATGGCGGACTTTCGGCAATAGTCCGCCAGACCCGCCACCACGGCGTTGGTCAACTCCTCGATGGTTTCCATGTGGGACGCCCCGTCTTCACCTGCCTCGAGGTGCAACAACGACGCTTCACCGATGGTCAAGGCATCATCAGCGTCGCTGGCCACCCAAGTGCAAGCCTCAGGTGAGGTCAGGTCAACCACGAGAACGCCTTCTTGCCACGATGGAGCGACCACAGCGCGTCCGTCGGGCCACACCACCAAACTTCGTCCGTCAAACAGGAGGTCATCGTTGCCGCCGACCTGATTGGCGAGGAGGAAGGGATGCCCGAGGACGGCGGCAGCGTGGCGGGCCACCGCCAACCGTGTCGTGAATTTCTCAGCGTGGAACGGCGAAGCGGAGAGGTTCACCGTTGCATCGATGTCAACGCCCTGACGGCACCATTCAGCGATGTGTTCGATGGGGTCCTGCGTGTAGGCTGAAGGGGTCATGCCCGCAGACTGCCAGGCGTCTTCACAGACGGTAACACCAAGGGTGAACCCACCAAACGAGCGAGCTAACCCAGAGCGATTCTTGGGTGTGAAATAACGCGCTTCGTCAAAGACATCGTAGGTCGGAAGCAATTGTTTCTCTGCAACGATGCGTCCGTGGTCGTCCCCCGTGATGGTGGCAAAGGAAGGCCCCGAGCGAACCACGCCGTTGGTGGGCAGCGTCCGTTCATCTTCGGCTGGAATCGGCGCTCCTACCAACACCGGTATCGGCGTTGAGAGGTGAAGGGCGGCGTGCATGGAGCGTTCAACGAAATCCCGCTCCATCAGCAAGTCGCGAGGAGGATAGCCGCACACGGCCAGTTCGGTTGAGATGCCAACCTTGGCACCGGCCGACGCCGCCTGCTCAGCCAGCGCCGAGAGCCTGCGTCCGTTTTGGTCCAAATCACCCACGGTGGGGTCAAACTGGAGCAGCGCCATCCTGGTCATGGTCTCGCCTCGAAACGTGTTCAGGGGTGTTTCACGATCTCGCCGTTGGCGTCCTTGTACCACCATTCGTTGGTCGCCTTGTCGTGGTACCACCAATAGCCATCCGAGCCCATCACCCAATCGGTTTCAGCCTCGGTACTTGCAGATGATTCGTTTGAGGCAGCGGCGACCGCTGCCGTTTGAGTGGATGCTGTCGAGGTCATTTCATACTCATCCTCTTCGTCCTCGTCGTCCTCAAACTCGGAGGAGTATTCATCCCAGTCGAATTCTGACCTTGAGCCTTGGTTCACCGTCATGCGACGCATCCATGCCAAAAGGGACACCACCACAGCGATGAGGAGCAACCCGGTGATGCTTCCGATGATGGGGTTCACGTCGCCGAACACCTTCTCCGTGAACGTCGGTTCTTCTGCCACGCG
>CAXGZM010000030.1:0-13604 GCA_964014165.1 uncultured euryarchaeote
CACCATTGGGAAATCGGTCTTGATGACGGTACAGCAGGTGGAGAGGACGCCCCGATGGAGATCAAGGAAGTGAAAGGTGGGCTGTTTCTTCGACCCATGCGGCTGATGGTCCAAGGCGAACCAACACGATGGGTGAAAGGTCAGCCGCTCACCCTCCAACCTCCGACCCCAACATGGCCTGGCTCGGTGAACACCGATTTGCTTAGGGTTCACTGGGAGTGCATCCTTCGAATTGATCGTCAGGAAGGTGGAGCACTGCTGTGGGTTCAGCCACTCAAAGTCGCCCACGCTTCAACGTTCAGTGAAATGGGAGAATTGCCCCTCCATGACGGGCGCAGTGAACTCGACATGACCTGAACAACACATTGAAGGACAGCCAAGCGAACCAAGCCACATGCAACCCCGACAACTCTCTGCGCTCTTTTTGGTCGGCGTCATGGCCCTTGCTGGCTGCCTGGGAGCGACCGAACCGGCTCCCGAGGTTGAAGAGCCTGAGGTCCAAACCTATGAACTCAAAGCCACATGGATTGCATCCCCCGAGGAGATTCAACTCGGCGAAGTCGCAACGTTTACCCTCGGGATACAGCAAGAAGGAACGGGAGAATGGACCGTTGGATACGAGGTGTTGCAACCCGATTTCTCTCCGGTCAGTGATGTCGTTTGGACCGAAAACGATGTTGGATTCGTCCTCTCGTTTACGCCATCCGTTGTCGGAGAACACCTCATTTCCATAGCCATCACGAATACGGGACCCCAAGTGATGATGCCCGAACTCCAACAGCAAGTCATTTCCATGCTGGTCATGCCTCCGGATGAAGACGCCCCCATCCTCACAACGCCCGCACGCATTGTTCTGGAAGAACCAAACGTGGTCTGGTTCGAAGGCAGCGTTGACCATCGCTACGTGGATTCTTGCAGCGTGACGTACACCATTACCGACGGCAACGATGGAGCCGTTGGGCTGAACGAGGAGGGTGCATGGAAAGTGCTGATTGACTTTACCGAAGCAACAGCATCGCACACCATCACAACGGTTGCGAACTGCGGTCGATTCTCCATGTCCAGCGACACATCAACCACACAAGTTCTCATTGAAGGTGCAGGAGACGATGAGGACGGCGATGGCATCCAAGATGCAAACGATCGCTGTCCATCCGGCATCGGCGAAAACGAGGGTTGGGTATCCACTCCCGCCACGGACGGGGACGAGGACGGCTGCCGAGACAACGACGAGGATGAAGACGATGACAACGACGGCATCGTCGATACCTACGACTTGTGCCCCGGTTCGTACGGGTGGGTCAGTACGCCATCCGCGGACTACGACTACGACGGCTGCCACGACGCAGATGAGGACGAGGACGATGACAACGACGGTGTCGCTGACATTGATGACCTCTGTCCCGTTGGCCGGAAGGGATGGTACTCCAACCGCTACAGCGACTGGGACAACGACGGATGTTCAGACCTTGACGAGGACGAGAACGATGACAACGACGACCACGTGGACGGGTCCGACGCATGTGCAAAGGGAGTCGCTGACTGGGCCTCCGACAACACCTCGGACTGGGACAACGATGGATGCCAAGACGCCACCGAGGATGAAGACGACGACAACGATGGCGTGAACGATGTGAACGCCACCGGGGATGTCCTCGACCTCTGCCCAAAAACGCCAATCAACGCCACCGATGTCAACGATGTGGGGTGTGCAGCGATTGAGCGCGACACCGATCTTGACGGTATCAACGACCTCCAAGACCGGTGTGAAGGCACCCCAACCGGCCTTGCCGTCAACGACGTCGGTTGTGCCGATATCGACGGCGACGGTGTCTTTGCGAACGTTGACCAATGTGCGAACTCGCCTCCCCGGTGGAGCGTTGATACCGTTGGCTGCGCAGTGGTTCAAAATCCGGTCAACTGGACGTCGGCGAGTAGCCTCAATGGACCGATGCAGGTCGTCCCCCAGTTCAGCTTCCCGACCCTAAACGGGACCTTCAATTTCAACAACCGTTGGACAGGTCACGATGTCTACTTTTTCATGTTCAAGTACACCGACAGCAACGGCGGCAACAACGGAGCCACATGGGGACAGAACCCCGGGAAGTTCATTCGGAACCTTCCTGCGAACACCCACCTGTTCTACGGCTCGTTTGACAACAGTTACCACAACGATGTGATTCAGCAACGAAACGCTGTGCTGGCAGGACTCACCACCGCAGAAGAGGCGTATTGGGACGATCGCATTCACTACATTGACATGGATGCAAGCAATTTGGGCGGCGGCATTGGTGCCATGATCGGTTCGTTCAACAACCCCTTCTTCATGGGAATTGACCGATTCCAACTGGCACGGGAGACCGGTTCACTCTACGCCTGGACATCCCAGTCCAACGACCCGTTCCACCTCTCGTACGAACCCAATCAATGGGTCGCCGAATTCCCTACAAAAGTCCGTGAACAGGACCCGGCCGTCCATGCTGTTTCCATCATGGATTTCCAACGGCATTCCGGCGGGTGGGGTGGCGGCTATTCTTCGTTTAGCAATGCAACGTTTGACCTGCCAAACGATCTCTCATCCTACGATACCCTCGAGGTGTACCACGAACACGCCTGCTACGAACGAACGAACCGGTATCAGAAATCCGACGGTTCGTACGGTGGATGCCACGAATGGGACTACCTCGCCTACATGTTTGTCTGTGATGAGGACAACAACTCCATCTGCAACACAGAGATGGTGCGATGGATCACCACCTACGGTCGGGAAGGCATGTGGCTGACCGACATCTCGCCGTACCTGTTCATGCTCAACGACGGAGAAGAGCGTCGCTTCAAGTACGCAGGAGCCAATCGAGGGGATTTGACCGTCACGTTCCTGTTCAGCAATTGGGGGAGTGGAAGTCGATCTGTGGACGGAACCTACGCCTTCAGCGGCGGCCAATTTGACGGCACGTACAACAACGAATCTCGCTATCAGCGACAACTCAACTTCACCGTCCCGCCGTCCGCAACGAGCGTTGAAATCGTTGCAACGATCACCGGCCATGGATTCAATCAAGACACGGCGAATTGTGCGGAATTCTGCGACCACCAGCACTACTACACAATGGGTCAGCACCAGACGTACGAGTGGCACCCCATCGTCTACAGCAGCGAGGGTTGTGAGAATGAAGTCAACAACGGCGTTGTCGCCAACCAATTCGGCTCGTGGCCGTTTGGACGAGCTGGCTGGTGCGCTGGACAGGATGTCAAGCAGTGGACCTATGACATCACGGATTGGGTCGATAATTCAACCAACAACACCAATCATATCGAATACCGAGGATATTACAACGGACAGGAGTACGTGCCATCTGACGGCATAGGAAACGGTGGAAGGAACATCCGGGCCGTGGTATGGATCGTGTTTTACGGGCCTACGACATGATGGCGGGAGGCGGTGAAGCGAGCTCGCTTCGTTGAGGGACGACCCGCTCGGTCTCGAGGAGATCGTAATCGCTGTTTCTGCGCACGGGCGAGAACCCTGCACGAACGATAGCGGATTGGAGCTCGACCTCCGATGCGTCAAGTTTGCTGGTACCCGATGCAGACACCACGTTTTCCTCCATCATGGTCGAACCGGCATCGTCTGCACCGCCGAGAAGCGCCATCTGTGCGACACCAAGCCCCATGGTCGGCCAGGAGGCTTGGATGTGTTCGACGTTGTCGAGGAACAGACGGGAGAGGGCGACGTGGCGCAGATATTCGGATGAGCCCGCACCGAGAACGTGCTTGTTTTGGCCTCGATTTCGACGACCGAATGAATTCACTTCAAGTTGAACCGGCCAGGCAATGAAGGACGTGAAACCGATGTTGTGCTGTCTAAGAGAACGGTCTTGGAGATCTCGAATGCGGCGCATGTGTTCCACGCGCGCTGCGTTGTCTTCACCGAATCCAATGACGTTGGTCGCACTCGTGGTCAAACCCAACGATTGCGCTTCACCCATGACACGAAGCCAGTTCGCCGGGGCGCCTTTCTTTGGAGATACATCTTTTCGCACGTCTTCAACCAACATCTCTGCACCACCGCCGGGCAGTCCGTGCATGCCTGCTTCCTTGAGGACGGTCAGGACTTCAAGCGTGGACATGTTGCAGACCTCGGCCAAACCTTCGATTTCAATGGGGCTGAAACAGTCCAAGTCAATGCTGGGATGATGTGCACGGAGATACCGGAGCAAGTCCGTGTACCACGCCATGGGCAAATCCGGATTCACACCACCCTGCATGAGAATTCTCGAACCTCCGATGGCTTCGAGTTCCCTGATTCTCGCTGAAATTTGCTCGTAGGTTTGCGTGTATGTTTCGTCGTGGCCGGGAGGTCGGTAAAATGAACAAAACTGACAGTTGATGGTGCAGACGTTCGTGTAGTTGATGTTGCGGTCAACAAGGTAGGTGACCCGGCCCTCCGGATGCATGGCCAGCCTCCGCTGGTGAGCAGCAGCCATCAGGTCGTGAAGCGGTGCTTCGTTGTACAGGATGACGGCGTCTTCAGGTCGCAAACGAAGCGACGCAGCGTTCGCCCTCGTCCAAGTTGACTGCTCCTGCAAAATATCTTGCCAGTTCAAGGGAACACCTCACTGCGGATCGGTGCCAACGATGCGCTCAATGTCATCAATGGTTTTCGGACAATCAGCGGTCAGGACAACGGGTCCTTCCGCAGTGATGAGCACATCGTCTTCGATCCGAATACCGATGTTTGCGTACCGCTCAGGGCAGTCAACGTCCGGGCGCCAGGCACCAAAATACAGACCCGGTTCGACCGTAAGGCACATGCCGGGTTCAAGCAGGCGTGGCGAACCACCCGGCTTGTACACGCCAGCGTCGTGAACGTCGAGGCCAATCCAGTGGCTGGTGTTGTGCATGTACCACTTTTTGAGCTCACCGGATTCCATGTCAAGTGCTTCATCCACGGTCTGTGAGATCACACCCAAACGGATGAGTCCTTCAGCCAGAACGGCTCGGGCTGCATCGTGGGGTGCGGTGTACAGATTGCCCACTTGGCATGCATCAATCGCAGCGATTTGTGCATCGAGAACGACCTGGTAAATTTCACGCTGTGCCTCGGTGAATTGACCAGAGATGGGCCACGAGCGGGTGATATCACTCGCATAACCACGGAATTCAGCACCGGCATCGATGAGGATCACTTCATCATCCCCGCACACGTCTTGATTGGTCGTGTAGTGAAGGATGGTGGCGTTTTCTCCGCAGCCAACGATGGATGGGTAAGACCAACCAGAGGCACCGGCATAGGAGAAGAAACCCTCGATAATGGATTGGAGTTGATACTCCGTAACGCCCGACCGGCTGTGTCGCATGGCCAACTCGTGTGCGATGCTTGCGACTTTACTTGCAAACACCATCTGTTCGATTTCAGAGGAGGATTTCCTTAACCGGAGCTCGGCTAAATGACCGGAGGGATCCTCAACGGCGACCGGACCGGTGCCGAAATGCTGGCGGGCACGGTCGCGGCGACGCACAGCGACTTCGACCAGACGGTCCAGCCCAGCGTGGATGCCACCTCGATGGAAAACACGACGAGCATCCGTGAGCCACTCTTGGAGTTTGCTTTCCAGTTCATCGTTGTTGTACGCTTCGTGCACGGCGAAATCAGCAGTTGCACCCTCGACGCCGGGGCGTCGACCTTCCCAGATTTCCTTCAGTGTGTCTTTCGGTTGAACAAAGAGCGATGAGATCCATCCATTGTCCTTGTAGCGCATGACGAACACGCTCTCGGGCTCCGTCCATCCCGTGAGGTAAATGAGGTCGCTTGACGTTCTGTAGGGGTACTCTACGTCGTTGGAGTGCACGGCGTGCGAGGGTGAGGCCAAAATGAAGACGTCGTCTTGCCGGAATTGGTCGGTTAAACGACGTTGGCGCTCGAAATGTTCCTCAACCGTGGTTGGGGCTGGTCGTTGAGGCAATCGGGACAACGCTTCAGCGAACATGAATCACCCTCGCGCTTCGTCTTCTTCAACCGTTGCATCATCATGAGTCAAACGGCCACCTTCTTGTTGGCTGAGTTGTTTTCCGGTTTCGGACCACTTGGGGAGGTCTTGTTTGGTGTTTGACCGCCGACTGAGGCCGACACCAAGACCGATGAGAACGACAATGAACACCAAGCCAACCCATGCCGTTGACGAAGCGCTATCGTTCGGGGCGTCAGCAAGAATTTCAAGTTCAAGGAAGGTTGAATTCGTCGCCCCGTCGTCGTCAAATACAATCAGTTCAATGGTGTATGTTCCTGGTTTTTCGAAGTGTTCCTGATTCAAGGTCGAGATGCCACGCCAGGAGCGGTCATCGTTGATGACCCACAGGTATTCAACGGGCTCGTCGTCGGAGCTCAGGTTCCCGGATATTGACCAACCGTCGTTTTCCTCAACCGTCAATCGACCATCCTCTGAAAAAATCATACCTTCGTTGCTGATCCTCGCTGTGGGGTACTGATTGATGACGGTGAAGTTGACCGAGGTTTGGGATGTCAAGCCGGCAAGGTCGCGAACAGCAACCTCAACGATGTAGACGCCTTGTGAGGTCAGGTTCAGTTCCAGGTGATTCGGAGCAAGGTACTCGTTGTCGGTGGGTGCCCTGCGAACGCCAAGTTCGTTGACCAACGTCCACGTGTAGGAAAAGTCAGCCCCTGCATAACCGTCCTCCGCACTCGCATAGAAGTTAATGGGGACGCGCTCGTAGGTTGACGGTTCCGAAATCAAATCAACCGCTGGAGGTGTTGCATCGTACACAACCAGTGTATGATGCTGGCCTGTGCTGCGTAAGAGGCCGTCAGCAGCCGAGACCATCACTTTCCAGACACCTTCGGTGATGCCGAGGGAAACAGGATCCAAGCGGAGATGTAACTCGGCGTTCACCAGTTCATATGGAATGTTTTGATTCACCGGTGATTCCAGACAAACACCGTAAGGTGCTTCACAGAATTCTGCCGTTGCACCTGAGATGGTGTCGCTGTCGGGAGCAAGCACCACGTCCACCACGAGATCCGTTTCGCCTGAAACGAGCAACTGTTGGGACTGACCAACCATGGGCGCCATTTCATGGCTGAGGTGCTGGTTCCACTCGTCAACAAATACAGGCCGATGCAGCGATGTGCCAACGTACAGGAGAATGTCCCAGTGTTGGTGCTGGCCCTCATCACCCACGATTTCAATGCTCACGTAGCACGTGCAGTCAAGATTTGAGACCTCAACGGTCAGGTTCCACGCGAAGACGTTGTCGGACATCGGCATGACGGTCGTGAGGTAGGGGCCCGAAATCACGGTCGTTGGCGTAGCTCCGGAAATGTTTACGACCGACCAGCTGGCATTGCGAAGAGGTACATTTGAGGAACCGTTGAGGTGGATAATATCTTCCATGTGGGCTCCTTGTGCTTGGTTGAACTCGATGTGCGCCGTTGGCATGTCCATGCCATCGGAGGCCGATGCGTTCAGCGGGAAGGTTGCCAACAGCAGAACAACCAACACGCACCCAGTGAGGTGGCGCTTGGTGTTCATGTGCAGTCCATCACCCGGTCTCATCAGTCAGAGAATGGATCGCACAACTCACCTTGACCAGGGTAAGACACAGGGTTTCTCGGATTCGTATCCCACTTGTACTCGCAGAAGTTCACGTGCCCGTCGCCGTCGGTGTCCACCATGCGGTCTGCTCCGTCAAAGGGATCGAACTGGAAGTGATATTCCCATCCGGTTGCCATCCCGTCGTCATCGTGATCTTGGTAGTACACCTCAGGACCATCGTTCCAATCATCACCGTCGGTGTCGTTGGTGATCGGGTTGGTACCGTTTTGCATTTCTTCGAAGTTCGTGTAGTTCTCGAGGTTATCGTAGAAGCGTTGCCCGTCAGGGGTGTCGGGGTCAATGTTGCACTCCGAGTTTGTCGTGTCGTTGTAACCCGGGCAGTAGCGCTTGATGAGCCCGGTTCGGTTGAGACCATCCATGTCAGGGTCCTCAAATCCATCGTCGATGCCGTCCAAGTCGCTGTCTGGCATGGACGGATCCATGACACCACGGGCGCCGTAAACGCCCACCGTCTCGTTGTCGGCAAGACCGTTTTCGAAGGCGAGTTGCGAGTAGTAGACCTCCCATCCGTCAGGCAGCATGTCGCCGTCGGTGTCGTCGTCAACGGGGTTGGTGTCCCACCGGTCAGGCGCTTCCATTCCATTGGGGAGGGTGTCGTTGTCGATGTCGAAGGTGTCATCCTTGAGGGAACTCAGCGAAGGGTCGAGTGCCCATCGACCGTTGCACCCATCACAGAGGCTGTTGGTCGGCATCTGGAAGCCGGTGATGTTCATCTCACTGACCTGGAATTTGGGTTCCAGGGCGAAGCCACCGAGCCAGTTTTGCCAAACGTATCCACCTGGCTGCATGGTACAAGAGCTGGTTTGTGTGGATTCGCAACCGGGTCGCTCCCACGTTGAGGTTGCCACCCAGAGGCTGTGGGAATTGGTGTTGTCTTCTGCGGATTTGACTTGCATCTCCCAACCGTCGAGCATGCCGTCACCGTCGGTGTCGTTCAGCAGGGGGTTGGTTGGGTTCTGGAACGGACGAGGAACGAACAACACCTCTTGGCCGTCAATGAGGCCGTCGTCGTCCGTGTCAGACTTGTTGGCGTGCGTCAGGAAGTTGTCTGCGCCAGCAACGACTTCCTCACCGTCTTCGAGTCCGTCGTTGTCGGTGTCAAACATGCAGGGGCTGGTGGAATAGGTCTCACCTTCCCACATGAAGTTGTCACCGGCCTCTTCAAGATCGGTCAATCCATCGGAATCGGTATCGGGATTGGAAGCGTTGGAACCACCAAGGTTGCACGTCGAAGAGAATTCTGCGTAGTCGGAAAGGCCGTCAGCATCGGTGTCATAGAGACCGGGGTCGGAGGTGACCCAGGTGGGCTGGACGCCGCGATTCACGACGAGGATTTCCCAACCCATGACTTCGATGCCGTCAATGAGTCCGTCGTTGTCCGTATCGGCGTTGAGAGGGTCCGTGCTCCGTCCGTCAAGGATGCCGTCTTGATCTCGGTCGTTGGCCTTGTATTCCATCACGTTGGTGAATCGCTCCTCTTCTTCCACGATGTTCATCCATGCGAACAGACGAGAATCAATGCTCTGTCCAACAACCACGTTGAGTTCGTAGACGTACCCGTCAACGGGAGCACGCATGGGAACGATTTGCTGGTTTCCTCCAGCGAGAATGATTCGGGCGGAAGCGATTTGCTGGTTCTCGGACACCTGCTGGCCGAGCACAACGTCCACGGTGTGGACGATGGCGGTGTTTTCAAGTTCGCTGTACATCACGTGGCCGTCGCCGTCTAGATCGTACCCGTCCATGTCGGGGTCCTGATCACGGTTTGCTGCCGAGCGTGGGTGAAGACCGTTGGAAGCCTCCCACTGGTCCGGCATTTCGTCTTGGTCGGTGTCTGCCAACCACGGCGATGTGAAGTTGCCCTCTCCGAAGATTTGTGCGACTTGGTACTCTTCGAGGTTGTTCATGCCGTCTTCGTCCCAGTCCCCGTAGCCGTCGGAGGCGTTTGCGGGGTTGAGCACGTTGCCAGCGTTGGGCGCCATGGTGGAATCAGAATAACAGTACTCGAACCCGTCGGGCATGCCGTCGCCGTCCGTGTCCCAGTCCGATGGGCCGTTCAGGAGCCCATCGCCGTCCATGTCCATCATGAACCAACTGCGCTCCACGCCGTTGAAGGGCCCAGCGCGTGTTTCGGGCTGGAGGAGCGGTTCGTTGCAGGATTCACCCATGCCGGTGTAGAGGGCAATGGTTGCGTTGGCCACCTCTACGATGTCATCGATGAGGTCCATGTCCGAATCCCTTGCCGTCGGGTTGGTTCCGAAGACTTCCTCTTCGAAGTTCGCCAGTCCGTCGTCGTCGGTGTCGAGGACCATGTCGCAAGAATGGCGGTCGTTGGAGGCGAGATCGTCCCAATCTGCCATGCCGTTCTCGCCGTTGAATCGGCTCTCAAGAGCATCAACCATGGCTTGGTCGAGGAGCAGGCAGTCCCAATTTCCGTCAAGCGGGTTGAAGAGAATGACTTCGCCACCGGGCGTTTGTACGCTGGTGGTGTAGAGTGATTCCCATCGGTCGTTCAGTCCGTCGTTGTCCGTGTCAGCGCGCTGCGGGTCAGTTCCGAGCTCTTGCTCGGCTTGGTTCGTCAAGCCGTCACGGTCGGGGTCACCGTTGGGACCCTGACTGGGGTCCGGCCAGGACTCGGTTTCGTTCTCGACTTGGGCGTCGCTGGAATCATCGTTTTGCGTGGGGTCGACCTCAAGATCTTCTGATTCTCCGTTGTCAAGCGGGTTCAACCCGTGTTGGACTTCCCATCCATCGCTCATCCCGTCGTTATCGGTGTCCGGATCGTTCACGTCCGTACCGTACTGAGTCTCCTCGAGTTTGTCTGACAATCCGTCCCCGTCCGAGTCGATGGCAGCTTCGATGGGAACGGTATCGCCACGGATGTCTTCTTCGACGGCGCTCTCGAAACCACCGATTTCTTCACTGGTTTGGAAGAACCCTGAAACACCCACGAAAAGCGACCCAAAAATCAGGGTTGAAACAATCGCCACGTACGCCATTTGGTTGTGATTAAGACTCATGGGTGACACCACGCACGGTTGTGCGACTTTTCCGAGGCGTTGTTTCGGTTATGAACCTTGACCATAGATGGGCAGGAAATTGAATCCCCGTGACTCGTTTCTGTGACGTTTCAATCGTAGGAAATTTGCGATTCTTCAACCGTCATTTTGAGCAATCCGTCCACCATGGAAAACGATGCATTTCCACGCTTGCCGTGCGCCCTTAACCACATCCCCAACACGGTTCCAGCAACCAACGCAGGGAGATGTGAGACGATCAGAAAAACAGAGGTATCATCGTTGTCAAGGACGCTCTGGAGAACTTCTACGCGTCCGAACCCTCGTTCTGAGATGCGCTGGGTGAGGTGGCCCGCCCAATCTGAGCTTCGTTGGAGATAGACGGGTCGTTCAGTGCGATGGTATGCCGCAAGCGCAGCGTGGACAACCGCCCGAAACAAGTCTGGTTCCTGGATTGAACCGTCCAACGCAAGGAAGCTTGCATCCCCATCGACAACCGCAGGACGCCCTCGCAATCCGCAAACGAGCCGTTGAAGCACAGCGACAGGGAGGAAGAACGATCGCGCTTCTCCTGCGTAAAGCGTGGAACCTCGGTGATCGATTTCAATGGCGTGTTGACGCGATGTGGCGCTCTCTACGTCGTTGGATGACAACCATGGCAAGTGCTTGATGGGGAGTGGCGCAGTCATCGCTTGTTGGTTCGGCTTCAGTTCAATGGAAATGTGATCTGCGCTCAGTTGATTCCACGAAAGAGCAAACCGTTGCCGTTGCAAGAATTCTTGATGGGCCAAGGCAAACCCCACGCTGAGGGCGTCGTTGGAGGGGACGTGGATGCGATTGCCATCAAATCGGCCCCAGCCCATGCTCATTGGACGTGCTGCAAGCACCGATGCTGCACGCCGACGGCCGAACCACTTGCCAAATTCAATCTGTTGTGAACCCCGCAGGATGTCTTCTTCTGCATCGGTCGCAGCGTAGATGAGTTTGCGACCCATTGGCGAAGAAAAACAAGCATCAAACGCATTCCAAAAATCAGTGAACTCAACGGTGCCGAGCAGAACACACGGTGCCCCGAACGGGTCAAGAAAAAACCCGTCTGCACGAAAGTCAAACCCGTCCAACGGATCCGATTGCACCTCGCAGGCCCCCTACTCGGGATAGCCCGGCCGCTCGTCATCGTTGAAGCAATACCGTACAACCTGATGGTTCAATTTCAGTTCATGGACGTCTTTTCGAACATCCTTCGGGTCTTCGTGTGCAAGAAGAACACGTGCGTAACATCGGGCCACTTCTTGCATGTCATCCGGCGTAAATCCGACGCGTGTCAGTTCTTGAACGCCGAGGCGAAGACCCGACGGAGACAACGCCTTCGTATCACCCGGAAGCATGTTCATGTTGGTGATAATTCCCGCTTCTTCGAGTCGCTTTGCTGCTTTTGCGCCGGCGCCCGAATCCAATTCTCCGTGCCGTGTTAGCACCTGGTGGGATGCAGTGTAGCCCCTGCTTTCTGCCAACACATCGAACCCTTCGCTGGCGAGCGCTGCTGCGAAGGCTTGGGCGTTGGCAACCGTGTCCTTGGCGTAGGCTTCACCGTATTCCATGAATTCTGCCAGGGCCATCACCTTCCCTGCGACGTGGTGAAGGTGGTACGACGAACACACACCGGGGAACATGGCGTTGTTGAGGCGCCGTTGGAACGCAGGGTCATCGGATGATGAGAGCAAAAAACCGCCTTGAGGACCCGGGAACGTTTTGTGGCTCGAGCCCGTCATCAAGTCGGCGCCTTCACGAAGCGGGTCTTGGAACTGTCCACCCGCGATCAACCCGAGCACGTGCGCACCGTCGTACATGACCGAGGCACCGACTTCCTTCGCCGCCGCAGCCATTTCCTCGAGAGGCGTGGGAAACAGGAACACGGATTGTCCGAACAGGGCCACTTTGGGTTCTACGTCCCGGATTGTCTTGCACGCGGCGTCAACATCGGGCTCCATCCGCTCTTCGTCCCACGGGTAAGTGGTAAGGTTGAGGTCCCGCAAACCAACGGCACCCATCCTCGCATGGGAGATGTGGCCGCCGTCAGCGGTGGAAACGGCAGTGATGTCGTCGCCCGGTTTGGCCAGAACCTTCAGAGCTCCGATGTTTGAAACGGTCCCGGAAACCGATTGAATGTTGGCAAAGGATGCCCCGAAGACCTTCTGGGCGAGTTCAATGCCGAGCGCTTCAATCGTATCGAAGTCATCGCATCCCTGATAGTATCGCTTGCCAGGAAGACCCTCAGCATACCGCCCGTGGAGGTCGCTTGACACAATGTCTCGCACAGCAGGAGAAACGATGTTTTCGGAGGCGATCATCCCCAAACCGAGGCGGTACAATTCCCCGCTTGACTTGACTGCATCACGAACGGTGGAAGCCATCTTGCGGTGTTCGGCAGAGGCGCTCCATCCACCTGGTACTTGGGTCATGCACGACCAGAACTACGCTCAGTCTTTGAACCCTCGTCAGCCGCATGGAAATGCACTCAGGCGCGTTCACTTCGAATGGTGTTCCGAGGAATGAACCGTTTTTGGAGCGGCGTTTCCTTGCCCTGAGCAGCATCGTTGAGAGCTCGAGCCTCTTTTTTCCGTGCGTAATTTGTCCGACCCCGATAGGCCACAGGTCCAATGGTTCTCTCCAACACGGGCCCGCTTTCGTTGTGTTCCTTGGGGCGTTTGAGCCACCATGCTTTCCCAAGCGGAGAAACCCGGGGCGTTTTGCCCTTCTCGAGCGCAACTGCGCGCTTCCTCAAGCGTTGCCTCACTTTCTTTTCCGGCTCTTTCGCCAACCGCTCAAACATCCAAGCCGGGTACCCGATGTCCAACACCACGCCGTTCACCGTCACCAAAATTCCTCCGAGGAGCAGGTGATTGCCGATGGGAATGTTGCTCGCCTGTGGAATGGCTTTGAAGCGTTTAAG
>CAXGZM010000031.1:0-13587 GCA_964014165.1 uncultured euryarchaeote
TGTTGACGTACAGGCCGTAGCTGGCGATGTCGTCGGGCTTGTACGGTGTGTCCAAACCCATTCGATTGAGCGTTTGACACGCTTTCTCGGAATAGATGGGGAAGAGGTTTGTCGAGAAGTGCATCCACTCGGATATCCGTTGAGCATCCACGCCGTCGAGCGTCATCAGGTGTTCCAGTAGGGAGACGTCCGGGTAGTTGGTGGTTCGGAGCACCATCTCAACCTCGTTGACAATGTCTTCCGGCCATGCGAACGGAACGCGTTCGGCCCACTGGTCGGCGATGCTGATGTGTTCAATGGATTGCTCGGCTTGAACAGCGTACAGCGATTCAATGTACGAACGGTCTTCGTAGGCATCGGTCACCAGGCCGGGGAGGTCTTCGAAGAAGCGTTCACACATTTCAGCGTCGACGCCGTAGAGGGCGACGGGGATCATGTTCACTCACCCCGGTGCTCAGGCGCTTGCGCCAATGCCAGAGGCGATTTGGCGAGCGGTCATGGGCTTCTCAGCCACCCATTGTTGCTTGAACAGTTCCTTCAGGTCCTCTTCGTCTTGGGCGGTGGGGAGGTGAGCGGCCATGTAAGCGTCCCACTCGTCATCGGAGCCTTCGAACAAGGTACCTTCGACGGTGTAGCGTTGGCGCTTGAAGTGGCCGATCTCACGGTGGAAGTTTTCGTGAGGAACGTAGAGTTCGGTGGCGCCTTCGGGGAGGTAGCCGCAGAGTTTTCTCACTTCACCCACGATCTCATCGTGGTAGTGCTGGCGTGCTTCTTCGTTCAGGGTCTCCTTGGACACCTCAACTTCGCCTTCGAGTTTCTTGCGCTCGTCCCAGCGTCCCTTGATCCCCCAGACGTAAGCCCAGTGAGCGGACGACGATTCGTCCGTGCCAAACAAGTCGTGTGCGGTGGACACCCACTTGTTGATGTAGCGCTGCAGCATGTCCAAAGGAATCACGCCGGCCTTGATGATTCGGCGAAGACCGTTGGAGCCGGTGCCGAGGTGGAAGGATTCCTCCTTGAGCATGGGGCCCATGCTGGCAGCCAAGGGCTTGAACGCCGAGGTGGAGAGCATGCCGAGTTGGAACTTGCCGTCTCGGTCCACGAACATCGTGTAGCAGAAGAAGTCCAGCCAGTGGGGCATGGGTCGGTTGAAGGCGCCCAGCAGACGGTCGCCGTCCTGAGCGTTTCGCTCGAGGAGCTTCTGCGCCTCACGTCGTCCTTGCTGGCCGAAGTAGGTCATGAGAAGGTAGGCCATTTGCCAGCCGTGTCGCTGCTCTTCGGCCATGATGCGTGCTGCTGCGTAGCGGTCGTAGTCGGTTGGGGCGGTGGCGAGGAGGTGGCGCTGCTGCTCAACGGAGGCAAACTCCGTGTCGCCTTGGACGGTGATCATGCTGACGAGAGCGTCACGCATGCTTTGGTGGGGCACCTGAAGCGAGCGTTCCCACTTGGCACGACCGGCGTAGTCACCGAACTCGATGACGTCGCCTGCTCGCTCCCAATCAAACTGGATGGAGAGGTCGAAATCGCCCATCCACTCACGGTCGTATCCGACGTTGTCTTGCCACGTTTTGAAGTTTTCAATCCAGTCGTCCCAGGTCTTCGGTAGGTTGTCCATGGTGATAGGTGGACGGGGACCTCCTTATACCCTTTACGAACATGTTCGTGCGAACATGTTAGCCACTTTGACGACGGATCTCTTCGGTAAAGGCGTGAAAAACGGCCGACTCAATCCGTTGGAGTTGATTTGAGAGGGTGGATTTTGCGACGTTGAGCAGGCCGGCCAACTCGGTCAGGTTGATTCGTCGGGGCACGTCCCAGTAGCCTTCCCGAGAGGCCACCTCAAACACCTCTCGCTGTCGAGGTGTTAGCAATTTGGTACCCGTGCTTCTCGTGGAGAGAAGACGGTGTGGAATCTCGTCGCTGCGAAAGCGATCGATGAGGGCGCGCATCGTCTCGCGGGTGCCCTCAACCGTCCACTCGACCCAACCGTCTCGAACCTCGAACGGTGTTCTCGGAACGACGCCAAGGTCCACCAGCGGACGCAAGAACCCGCCCCCGCCCGCACAAATATTGACGGAAAACCGTCCGTCCTCGGGTTCGGTGCAATCATCGATGCCGTCATGCCCGAGCACGGTCTCACGAATGGATTCATTGCTCCAGCAGCGAGCCGTCCCACGTCCTTTGCTGAGGGGCATGTGCTGCTCAATGCGAAGGGTTGCTGAGGGGTGGTCGCGCGTCACATCGCCGGCCCAGTGGCCTTTGGGGAGGCGAACATCGATTCGCAGTTGTTGGGCCATGCTGGTGCCTCTTGGATTCAAAGGGGTCGTTGTTGTTCGGACCTCACCACGGATTTCTTGGCAACATCGATGAGTTCGTTGTAGGTGGTGGTGTGCGTTGCGTCCACCTTGACGCCCGGCAGGTAGCCGTCGCAGACACCGGCAGCCGCAAAGATGGCATCCTCGCTCTGGCAGAGATCGTGTGCTTTCCAAAGCCTCGTCAAGTCGTCGCCGACCATGGTGCCCGCTCGTGCTTCCTCTTCGGGGGAGCGAAACACGAGTCGTCCCTCAAACATGCCGCCCACGCCCCGGATGGCGGTGGCTGAAATGACACCCTCCGGCGCAGCCCCGATGCCCATGAGCATGTCGTAGGGCCCGTCGTCCTTGGCCGCCCAAATGGCGCCAGAGACATCCCCGTCGCTCAAGAGGTGGAGTTGTGCGCCTGCCTCTTGAATTTCCTTGAACAAGCCAGCGTGGCGCTCTCGGTCCAAGGCCACGATGCGAACATCGCCCGCCTCGCAGTCGAGCACGTGCATGGCCTGTTCAATGTTGTAGGCTACGCCGCCGTCAAGGGCGACATGCTCGGCGAGAGCGGGTCCGGCTGCGAGCTTGTCCATGTAGCAGTCAGGGGCGTGGAGGAGGGTTCCCCGCGGCGCTGCAGCCAGCACCGCAATGGAATTTGGTAGGTTGTCTGCGCAGTTGTTGGTGCATTCCAGCGGGTCGACGGCAATGTCGATTTGAGGGGCCCCGGATTGGCCGATCATGGACCCGAGTTCTTCTCCGATGTACAGCATCGGAGCGTCGTCCCGTTCGCCCTCGCCAATGGCCACACGACCGTCAAACGGCACTGCGTCAAAGGTGCGTCGCATGGCTTCAACCGCGGCATCATCGGCGGCGTTTTTGTCACCTTTGCCTCGCCAGGCTGCCGAGGCGATGGCCGCCTGGTCGACCGCTTCTACAAAGTGGTGGGCGAGGTCGCCAACGATGCGCATGGACCGTCGGTACCGCGGGAACGCCATCAAGTCAGCGGTTCAGTTTCCCTTGAATTTCTCCACGACCTCAAGGTCGGTGATACGAGCCACGGGGTACTGACCGTTGCTGTCTTTTTCGAGCGATTTTACCATGTCAAAAGCGCACAACAAACCGGCAGCGACACCGGTGAGTGCTTCCATTTCGATGCCCGTTTTGTAGTGGGCGCTGACGGTCACGGTGCACCACAAACTCGACCCTTCCCACGACCAGTCCACGGTGGTTCCCTCAAGCGGAATGGGGTGGCAGTGCGGAATGATGCGCGGCGTATCTTTAACGGCCTGAATCGCTGCGATGGTGGAGGCTTCGAACACGTCGCCTTTTTTGATGCCACCCGACGTCATGACGGTCTTGGTATCCTCGCTGAAATGCACCCTACCGCGGGCCGTTGCACGCCGTTCAACCACGGGTTTCTGGCCGATGTTAACGATGCCTTCGATGGATTTCTCACTCAACCCAATCCCTCCTTCCAGGTCTCCCCGTCGGTGGTGACCTCTTTCTTCCATATGGGTGCTTGCTTCTTCAATTCGTCAATGAGCCATTCGCACGCTTGGAAGGCCTCTTTTCGATGGGGACTACCGACGTGGATGGCGACGATGGGCTCCTGTGGTCCGACCGAACCTGTCCGGTGTGCCATGGCGACGGAGAGGACTCCAAATCGCTTGATGGCTTCAAGCGCCAAACGCTCGAGCACCGGCGTCAACCGGTCTTGCCAAGCATCAAATTCCAACCGTAACACGTCGGCCGCACCCTCGGTTTCCCGCGTGAGGCCGACAAAAGACACCACGGCCCCGCAGTCGTTGGTGTTGAGGCGCTGGCGAAGCGCCTCCGGATTCAGGACGTCAGGGGCTTCCTCAACCACCACACGACCTGCCATGAGGATGCCAGTGGAGGGCATCATTCAAACCTCACGCCTCCATGGAAGGCCATGGCCGACGCCCCCGAATCCGCCTCCGTCACCATCATGGGTGCGGGTCTTTCGGGATTGGCGGCCGCTACGTTGCTGGCTCGTGCGGGGCGTGAAGTCCATGTTCACGACATTCGCAACGACTCGGGGGCGCGCTTCGACGGAGATTTCCAAGCACTCGAAAACTGGAGCATGGATGCAGATTTCTTTGACCAACTCGAGAGTTGGGGCTTTGACTCCACGGCGTTCAAATCCACGTCCTTCTCGGTGGTGGATTTGATCCATCCCGACGACGAGATCACCCAAGCCAAGACCGACGGCGTGGCCTACCGGATCGTTGAGCGGGGGACCTCCGACCACACGATTGACCAGGCTTTCAAGCGCATGGCCATCGAGGCCGGTGCGACGTTGCACTACAAATCACGCATCGATGAGAAGGACGCCGACATCGTGGCCTGCGGACCCAAAGACACCTCTGCCATCGCACTGGGCGAAATTTTTCACACTTCGCACCCCAACCACATCGCCTTTCAGCTGAACGACAAACTTGCACCCGGGGCGTACTCTTACCTCATCGTCATCGACGGCGTGGGTTTGATTTGCACCTGCCTGTGGCGCAAGCAAAAGAAAAGCGAGCGCTTCCTCAACGAGACCATCGCGTGCTATCAGCGGCTTTACCCCGACATGGACATGCAGCCCGTGAAACGGGTGGGTGGAAAAGGTGACTTCACCTTGAACGGATGCTACACCGTGCCCCAAACCGGCCAGCATTTTGTTGGTGAATCGGGCGGCCTTCAAGATTTCATGTGGGGTTTTGGCATGCGGATGGCCGTCTGGTCCGGCGTCCTGGCTGCCGAGGAAATGCTTGGAGGCAAGTCCTACGAAAAGGAAGTTCGCCGCCAGTTGCTGCCTTATGTCCGGACGAGTGTTGCCAATCGCTGGCTGATGAACCGGGTGGGCGACCGGACGTTCAAGCGCATGTGCCTGCAGTGGATGCGAGACCAGAAACGAAGCGGCGACGGGCTGCGATGGATTGGGAAATTGTTCCGTCCCAGTCTGTTCAAGCGCTTGGTGTTCCGCGTGACTTCACCGTTCATGCTCAAGCGTATGGAGGGCCCAACCCGGCCCTTGCGTCTGCCTTTCCGGAAAGCCAAACCGAGGGATACCTGGGAGCAGAGCGAGGCAGCCCTGGAGGTCAAGGCGCGATGGGAAGCGGTTCGGCGAGGAGGCGGTCACGTCTCCTTTACGAGCAACGCCGAGGGTGAAGCGCAAGAAATCACAGCGATTTCTTCATAATGCCAACGCCTGTGGCTTATGGCATGAGCGACCTCTATGGATTGAAACTTGAACCCATGCCAAACCGACTTGTCAATTACGGCGTCACCGAGAACGGCATCGCTGTGATTGAGTTGACCTCCGACTCCGCCGGCGCACCGCTTGAAGGCGCCAACGATCGCTCGCCCAACACCTACACGCACGGCATGATGCGGGACATCGACGAGGCCATCGTCCGTGCCCGTTTTGACGACAGCGTGACCTGCATCGTCTTGACCGGCAACGGGGCATCCTTCTTCTCCGCAGGCGCCTCCATCCAGATGCTCAACAGCGTCAGCCCCGGCTTCAAGTACAACTTCTGTCTTCACGCCAACGAGACCCTGTCTCGCCTCGAGCAGACGGCCAAACTCGTTGTTTGTGCCATCAACGGTCATGCCGTTGGCGGTGGACTCGAAATCGCCATGGCCGCTGACATTCGCATCGCACGAAAGAACTCGGGTAAGGTCGGTCTTCCCGAAATCAACCTCGGTGTGCTCGCCGGAACCGGCGGTACCGCTCGCTTGACCCGCCTCATTGGAAAAGCCAAGGCCCTTGAGATGATGGTCACCGGCGAACTGATGTCCTTCGAGGACGCTCACGCTTGCAACCTCATCAACCACATCTGGGAAGGCGACCCCGATGACTTCCGCCGAGACATCCTCGACTGGTGCAGCCAGTTCACCTTGCCCAACAAGGCCGTCAAGGCCGTGGGCAACATCAAGCGCTCCTGCCAAACCGGCCCGGAGATTCCATTCGAATACCACTTGGCTCTCGAGCGTGAACTCCAAGCCGCCCTCTTCAACAGCAGCGACGCCAAGGAAGGCATTGCGGCTTACGTTGAGAAGCGTGTGGCCAATTTCACCGGTCAGTGAACCCCGACGTGGTAGCCATGGACAACATCCACGTTCCAGCCGATGTCCCCAACGAGTTGATCGAGACCTACCTCGACAACATGGCAGCCGCCACCGCAGGCACGGGCAGCATGAACCTCTTTGCGTGCGACCAGAAAATTGAGCACTTGAACGACGACTTCTACGACGGCGGAAAGGACATCCCTCGGTCGTCCAACGACCCCGGTCATCTGTTTGAAATCGGTGCCCGTGCTCACGCAGACGGGACCATCGGCGTGCTCGCTGGCCAGTGCGGCCTTATCGCCCAGTACGCACGGGACCACCCCGACGTGCCCTATCTCGTGAAGTTGAACTCCAAGTCCCACCTCGTTAAGACCGCCCAACGCGACCCCATCAGCCAGGCACTCTGGGACATGGACGATGTGATGTCGCTGGTTCACAACGGCATCAACGTGGTCGGCATTGGCTACACGGTCTACATCGGCAGCGAATACGAGCACGAAATGCTGACCGAAGCCGCCCACTTCATTCGCCAGGCGCACGAACTCGGCATGATTTCGGTCGTGTGGATGTACCCTCGCGGCCAGGCCGTAGCCGATGAGAAGGACCCGCAGCTCATTTCCGGAGCAGCAGGTGTCGCCAGTTGCATTGGTGCGGACTTTGCCAAGGTCAACTACCCCAAGGCCTTCGAAGGCATGACCCAGCCCGAGTCTCTGAAAATTGCCGTTGAGGCCGCAGGTCGCACGGGCATCATCTGTTCAGGCGGCGGTTCACTTCCTCCACGTGCGTTCCTTCAGCGACTTTACGATCAAATGGCCGTTTCCGGCTGTCGAGGCGCCGCAACCGGTCGCAACATTCACCAAAAGACGACCGAAGAAGCCGTTCGGATGACGGCCGCCTGCCATGCGATCATTTGCGAAGGCGCTTCGGTTGACGAGGCCATGGCCATCTTCGAAGGCAACTGAGGCCCCTTCCTGCCGGGGCAGGGATTAAACTCCGCCTGCACTTTTGCGTCCCGATGACCGAGAGTGTTCGTGCAAGGATTCGAGTCTTGGTTGAATCTGAACGGTTCAACAACATCGTCTTCGTCGCCATCCTGGCCAGTTCCATCGCCATTGGGTTTGAGACCTACGAGTGGGGTCCGAGAGGCGACACCTTCCTGCAGCGTATTGATGGCTTGTTCTTGACGGTCTTTGTCCTGGAAATCTTGCTTCGAATCTACGCCATGGGGCGAGATTTCTTCCGAGATCCCTGGTGTGTGTTTGACTTCCTCGTCGTCGGTATTGCCTTGATTCCGGCTCGTGATTTCTTCGCCGTGTTCAGGGTGTTCCGTGTTTTGCGTGCGTTCCGATTGGTTTCGCGAATCCCCGAACTCAAACTCGTTGCTGAATCGCTGATTTTCTCTGTCAGAGGCCTCTCTGCCGTGGCGACGTTGCTGTTCGTTGTGACCTACGTGTTTGCGGTGCTGTCAACCGCTCTGTTCCAATCGGTTTCCCCGGAATACTTTGGAAGTCTCGGGCGATCGTTGTATTCGCTGTTCCAAGTCATGACGCTGGAGTCGTGGTCGAACGGTATCGTTCGCGACCTCATCAACGAGAAAGGTTGGTGGGTTGCAATTTATTTTGTGATCTTTATTTTCATGACCACGTTTACCTTCCTCAACATGTTTGTGGCCATCTTCACCAACACGGTGGTGGCGTTAGAAGCCGACTCAGAGGAGGGTGTGAACACCGAGTTGCGACGAATCCACGCCAAAATGGACCTGTTGATGGCGACCCTTGGCGTCGAGTACGAGGAAGAGGAGTAGCGCTTCAGAGCTTCTCGTCAGCGTTGGTCATGAAGTTGCCTTCACTGTCAACGATGATCGGGGTTCCTTCGACCCACTCGGGGCAGTTCTCGGAAACCCAGGTGCGGGTGGCCCACTCGCAGATGTCGTAGCCGCCCGACAAAATACCGGACCGCTTGATGTAGCCGACCTTGACGATGTCCTTGTCCTTGGAGAGCACGTTGCCGAGTTGCTGGCTGGTGGTGCCATGACGCATGGTGCTGTTGATGTACTCCAGAATCTCTGCAGTGTTTCGTGGTCGATCGCCTAAGAATTTCTTGATTTTTTCACGGATGCGTGTTGTTTTCATGGTTGTTCCCTCCTGTCATTTTTTGAGCGGCTCAGTTGGAAATGTGCCACTAAAGTTGAGGAGCGAGGCCGCTGATATAATGGTTCCTCCTCGGGCCAACGAGTTGGTTACGTTTGCTGCCTCAATTGTGGTGTATTTCCAACACCGCGATAGAAATATGTAAGTTATTTTTCACGGTTCCACCGGAAATATATAACTATAAGTAACCACGAAGATTTTTTATTGTGTAAACGGGTGGTCAAATCACACCCGGCGAAGCAATGGTGACTTGAGATGAATCCCCGAACCATCCGTTCAACTGCACAGCGCCAAATCTTGGTGTGGTTGCGTCATGGCCCTTCCACGGTGTCGGAGATCGCCAAACAATTTTCCATGCGAATGCCCCATGCCTCGCTTGCGTGTCGGCAGTTAAGGGAAGCGGGATTGGTCACACGGGATGAGCGGGGTGGCCTCAGGAACGCACCGATTTACATGAGTCAGCTCGGCCATGAACGTCTCGAGGAGGATGCGGTGGGCAAAATGCTCCGCTACGCCGACCGGCTGCGGGAATCACAGCGTCCGATGGTGCTTCATGCCGATGAAACAAACGTGCTCATTGCTTACATCGAACCTCCGGAATCATCGTTTGTTTTCGTCGGCGAGGGAAGCGAGGCTGGCGCTCAATCCTCCAGTGGAAATTTAGGGGGGGCATGGGTGTTGGCTGATCGCGATGCCGTCAAGTGGTACACGCTCACCGATGGGGCTCCCTCGACACCGCCCGCACTACGGGAGTCCAACACGCTGGAAGCATTTGAATCAACCCAGCAACGCGTTGGGTTGGTCCGCGGGGTGGTGGTTGAGCAGCGGGGGCAACTGGGTTTGGTCGAAGGCCAAGCGTTTACGCCGATGAGGTCGGGAGACGTACCCTCTCCCGGGATGCTCTCGGCTGGTGGCCTCAACATCGGAAATGTACCGGGTTTGTCGGGAGGGTTCGCCCCCGCTCACGGGCTTCTGGCGCACTTGCAATCCGCCGCTCATCGACGTTTGCTCGTAGAGAACCTCGGCCAGGGTGCGATTGCCATCGGCGACGCCCGGGCGCTCTCATCTTCTCCCATGCCCTACGCCGTGTTGCTCCACTGGCTCAAATTGAAACACCCTCGTATGGTTCCAGACCGCCTGGAAGAACTCTACCGCAGCCTCGTTCAGGAACTGGAAACCATCGGCACCGACGGTGCATCGCCGTTGAGACGCGCACTTGCCCTTGATTTCGGTGATCAGCAATGGACCCGGGAAGGCTGGCAACCGGGCCGTGTCAGCACGCACGGTGTTGCTGAACGAGGCGTGCAGGCCGTGTTGCACCATGTCATGGACGAAGCAAGCTTCCCGTTCTTGCTGGACTGGGCCTTCGAGCCTCCTGCCTCACCCGTCTTGTTCAGGTGGTTGACCCATCCAAACTGCCGAGCCGTGGTGCTTCGCCAAGGCCGTGTGCCCGAACCTCGAGGAGGTGCGTTGCTCATGGACGGGCAGGACCTCGGGACCGTGGACGTGCAACTGAGTCGCCTCGTGCGTTTTGGATTGGACCTCCACCTCAACCAAGCGGAGTCTGACGCCGCTCGGCAACCGTTTTCGTCCGCACCGCTCAACGCTGAGGAATTGTTGGCGTTCTCTGCACGCCATCCTAATCGGTCGTTTTCCTCAACGGCACCGAAAGGGCTGGCCGGGGAGCGTCTGAGTGAAGCCGTCCGTCTGTTTCCCGAAGGAAATGAAGAGCGGGCCAACGCTTTCGAAGCACAAGACGCACTCGCGGCGTGGGTGGCCTCGCCGCCGAACCACCGTGCCGCCCGGTGGGTACGTCTGAAGGAGCGCCTTCCAGACGGATGGGTCGAACTGATGCCCGTTCACGATGTGCCCGTGGCAGATCTGCCGTTTGCGATGGAGCGCGCCGGATCAGCCTGGCGCCGCGATGCGCTTCGGCGCATACAGTCACATGCAGCGCACGATTTCACCGCAGTGCTTCGATGGCGTCAACACCTTGCCACAGGCGACGCAGCTCGCTCAGCCGTTGCGACATGCATGCTGTGCGCTCTCGACCCGTTGCAGTCTGAACACGCAACGGCGTTTGAGGATGCGAGTCGGGTTTGGTTCGAGGCGCCCATGAACGAACAAGAGGTGCTGGAATGCCTCTTTGGACCGGCGAGAGCATCGAGTAACGCACCCCTTCTCCAACAATGGATAACCGAATCGCTGCTTCAGCCAAAAGGCTCCATCCTGCGCACGTGGGCGTTCGGCCTGGGCATCGCGCAACGTCGTGAACCGTGGCTCCCTGAAACACAACGAGCGCTCATGGAAACGCTCCCCGCCAGGTGGTGGTCTGTGTTCGCACCGTCGTGGCTGACGGCACAACTGAGCAGCCATACGGGTCGGTCGTGGCTTGTTTCCTTTGTTTGCAGTTGGCCCGCACTGCTGGCTCGGGCAACGGGCGAGCGTTCCTCCTTCCCCGGGCATCTTGGCGAGCACGCAGGGTTCACGCTTGCTTCCACCGCTTTGCTTCCCGTTCACCTCTTGCCGGATGGGCCTGGCAAAGTATCGCTGACGGACGTTTATGCGATGGTGCATGCGTTTGAGCAAGGGGCACCTGTTCCGGTGCTTACCACGCACCCATCCGCCGGTTGGTTGGTCCGGCCAGTTGAGCAATGGCCGGCGTTCGGCCGTGAAGTCATGGACGTCGGCGACCCTGAAATCGGCGAGGTGTTGTTCACGCGGAGCTTCAACGCTCGGCACCAGCCTCGCCTCCGATGAGTTGATATGGAGTCGGCAGGAGGCCCGATTACCGTACCTGCAACATCAGGCTGAGCGACTGTGAAACGAGCAATGACGTCTGACACCACGTGTACGGCCGCAATCGAAGACTGGGACGACCCTTCGGGGAGTGAATTCCGGTGCAAATGCGGTAAACCATCGGTGGGTTATGGGTCCTTGTGCGACGCAAGAATGAACGCAAGACAACCACCTTACCGGACAGTACGCCCCGACACCGAGGGTCAGGCCTCGGAGGAAACAGTGAACAAGGCCGTTAGGTGTTGGGGCACAGTCCCATGAAGCCCTTTTCAGCGGGCGATGTGGCGATGACCTCAAAGGCTCGTTGCCAAACCAGCGTCCATGGGAGAGGCTCCCCGCTTCAAGCGATGCTTGGTGGGCGGTACCTTTGACCGTCTCCACGCCGGCCACCGTTTGCTTCTTGCTGCGGCAGCACGGGCTGCTGAACACATTGAGGTGCACATCACCAGCGACAAGATGGCCGATCAAAAATCGGTGAACATGCAGTCCTTTGAAACCCGTCGAGACGAGGTGCTCAACTGGGCTGACCGTCATGCACCACGCCGCGTGTCCGTCCACGAACTGGCCGATGCACACGGACCCGCACCCGATCATCCCGAGGCCGATTGCATCGTCGCAACGTTGGAAACCAAGGGAGAATGCGAGCGCATCAATCAAAAGCGCGTTGAGCGGGGTCTCGACTCCCTCCACATCGTGGAAGTGGACCATCTGCGCGACGTCGACGGGACCATCATCAGTTCAACACGTATACGCAACGGTTTGGTTGACCCCGACGGCCACCCGTGGATGGCACCAGCATGGGTCGATGCGGTGCTCCGCATGCACCCGAGGGCAGAGCCCGAGCTGAAAACCCCGATGGGGACGCTCTACGAAGGTCCTGAATCCTCACCGGACATTGCCATGCTGGCGGCTCTCGAAGAATTGAACACCTCGGAAGTGATTCTCATTGCCGTGGGTGACGTGACCGTGGCGACCATGCTGGCCATGGACATCGTGCCCGACATGGCGTTTGTTGACGGGCAGACAAAACGCCAAGCACTCGCGGAGGAAGACCAAGTCGACTTGTCCCCGTTTTCCCACCTGCTGCATGCCGAAAACCCGGCCGGTGTGTTAACGCCAAGCCTGCGGAAGGCGGTTGAACATGCGGCTGCCTTGGAAGACCCCGTTGCTGTCGTGGTTGACGGTGAGGAGGACCTTGCACCGCTGTTTATTCATCTCCATGTCCCGCTTCACGCCGTGGTCATCTACGGTCAGCCACACACCGGCGTGGTGGTTCAGCCCAGCAGTTTAGCGACCAAGATGCGATGCCGTCGCCTCCTCGAGTTGTTTGAGGTGGAGTGAATGGCTGAACCGATGGTTTCGATCACCGTTTGTGTTCGCAACGGTGCCCATTGGATTCGAGGTTGCCTTGATTCTCTGAAAGCACAAACCTACGCTTCGTTCGAAATCTTGGTGGTGAACGACGGGTCCACCGACGGCGCCGAGTCGGTGCTCGATCCGTACCACGATCCCGAGGGATTGAACGGGGTTCCCGTTCGTGTCCACCATCAACCTCCCCTCGGGTTGTCTGCTGGCCGTCAGTGGGCCGTCGAACATGCTGTCGGCGATTGGGTTGCCATCACCGACATCGACGTGCGACCCGAGCCGGATTGGATTGCGAATCTGGTCACTCATGTTCAGCCGGTTGACGAGGATGAGCACGTGGTGGCGGTCACCGGTCGGACCGTCTTTGAACAGGCCAACGACCTCGTCAGTCAACTTCGTTCCATTGAAATCGCCGCCAAATACCGGGCTCGTCCACGTCGTACAAGCCTGGCCAACGGACCCTGTTCCATGTTCGAAAAAGAGGCCCTCATGGCGGTTGGCGGGTTTGACCCTTCATGGTATCACGCCGAAGACATGGAGGTGAGCCTACGCCTTTTGCAGGCAGGTGGGACCATTGTTTACGCAAGGGATGCCCTCGTCAAGCACGTCCCGGAAACGGGTGCTGCGCACTTTTTGGCAAAACGCAAGCGTGATGCTCGAGCGCACGTACGGATCGTTCGGCACCATCCAAAACGTCAGCGAAACGGTCCAGGGTTTGATTTCTTAGGCAGTTCAACCACCGTCCTCAGTCTTGTTCCGCTGTGGTTGGCGATGTTCCTCTCCGGCACGCCGTTTGTCCTCGGCTTGATCAACGGTGAGTTTGGACTTGATCGGTCAGCCCTCCAGCATTGGGAGGTACGAATTCTGCTCGGTGTCTTGTTCCTGTTCATTCT
>CAXGZM010000032.1:0-13552 GCA_964014165.1 uncultured euryarchaeote
CGACCCGTGGCCTCTGCCAGTGCATTCACCGAAAGCGAGGACGTGTTGGACGCCAGAATGGTGCCTTCGCCGCACGCTGCGTCAAGTGCGTTGAACACGGCGGTTTTGACGTCAAAGTCCTCAAACACGGCTTCAATGACGAGGTCGGTGTTCTCGGCGGTGTTCTCAACGCCCACGACGCCGGTGATTCGTCCCTGGATAGCGTCCACCTGTGCAGGTGAGAAGATACGGCGCTCAACGGCTTCCTCGAGGAAGTTGGCGATGATGGACTGGCCTCGCTCAACCCACTGAAGTTCACGGTCCACCATTTGGACGTCGAATTCTTCCTGAGCGCTTTTCTGAGCGATACCCGAGCCCATGTTTCCTGCGCCGACGACTGCCACACGTTGGATAGGTTGCATGGTCTGTCCGAATTCAATGCAGTACATAAAAATCCGTCATCGGGAGGTTTCGCCGTTCACGGCCTGCTCGTAGGCCGCTTTCATGCCTTTAACAAAGACCTCGCTGGAGAAACGGTGAGCGTGTTGCATCAACCTCGCGTCCGGTTCCCATGACGTGCTGGCTTTCCATGCGCTGTGTCCCGATTCAATGGCAGCACGCCACGCTGCGATGTCGCCGGCCGGAAGCAACGTACCCTCGGGCATCAACTCGTTGTGGGCTGGTAAATCGGAGCACAACACGGGGCAGCCGGCTGCCATGGCTTCAACGGGCGGATACCCGTAGCCTTCAGCCGCACTTGGAAACAGGAGGACATCAGCGCCGTGGCGTAAGGCCATGAGGTCCACATCGTCAAGGAGCGGATGAACCACGACCTCCATGCCCAGCGAGGAGGCCATGGCGTGTGCCTCGGGGCTTCGGTCACCCACGACGTGCAAAACGGACTGACCCAAGACGTCGTCACTGCACGTACGCAGCACCCGCCCGAGGAACGACAGGCGTTTTCGAGGGTCGGCGGAACCGACGAACAGCATCGTGAACGCAGCGTTCTTCTCGCGCCCTGCCGACGGCGCAAACGCCTCCACGTCCAAGCCCAAGGGTACGCAAATGGACGGGACATTCGGGAAGGCCTCGTTGCATCGCAGGCGGGTGTGCTCCGAATCGCATACCAGCAGGTCGGCCCGTGCCAACCCCGCTTTGAGTTTCTTGAGGTCGCGCTTTCGAATCATGCCCGGGCGCTGATCGCCCACGTGGACCACGGACGTTCCAACCGTCGTTTTCCCGTCGGTCAACGCAATGCGTTGCGAGGAAGGAAACAAGTGGAACACATCGTGAACGGTGACCACCATCTTGGGTCGCCTCGCCGAGCGAGGCGGGATCAGGTGAGCCTGTTCTTGGTCGGTGATGTGGAACACGTCCTCGGGCCCGAAGCGTTGTTTGCTCAAGTCGAGCACGCGCTTGGGATGCTGCCTCCAGCGCATGCGGAGACGGCCAAAAGCGGAGGATTGCACGGGGTATTCAACCACGTCTGCAAGCGAAAAAGGTGCAAAGCGACCTGCTCGGTGGTGGTCAACGAGGGTGGCGTGAGCGCCACCCAGTCCAGAAAAGCGAGTCAGCGCACCGCCGCGCACCAGGACAATTCGCCCGGCGTGAGAAGGCGAGCCTTCGGACTCCATGAACGACGGAGGCGCCGCCTCCTCTTCAAGGGATGACATCCACGGGCGATTGAGGTTCACTCTTGGAGTTTAGAAGGGCACCAAGTGTGGAAAAGACATCAAGTAGTCTAACCGGTTCGGCCGGTTGAAACCCATGCCTGAACCTCCCATGTCCATCCCCGGCGAGTCGTACGAGGCAATCGAAGAAGGGATACACACCACCCTCGAAAAAGGCAAGGCCATCCGCCATCTGCTGGCCCAGCATTCGAACCAAGGACCCTACAACGCGGAATGGGAAGTCGAGGCGGCCGTGGAAGCCCTCCACGTGTTTGCCTCGCGTTGGACCATCGAAATCCTCGCCACCCTCTACATCACAGGCCCTCGCAGGTTCAACGAGATGAAGTCCATGCTCACCGGTATCTCCAGCCGCACCCTGTCGGACAAACTCCGGTTCCTCACCGAAGAAGGACTGGTGCTCCGGGTGGTCACCGACGGCCCTCCCGTCAAGGTGAGTTACGAATTGAGCGCTCACGGTACAACCTGCGGACGATTGCTCTCTCCGCTGGTGGCGCACCTGAAAATGGTGGCAGGGTCCGTCACCAGAGCTTAGGCCTCAACACGGTGCTGTTGGACTACTTCACCGGTTTGGAGGTTCATGGCGGTCAACGCTCGCCGGTCCTTTGGACCATGGTACAAACACGTGTCGAGGCCGATGGCAGCCGACCTTCCGTCTTCCAACCTCACATCGCTGTGCCATACCTCGCCCCAATCCTCTGCGGTCAAGCCGGGAAGTCCGACCGTGGGCGTGTGGCCAAACACGATCGTTCGCTCGGGGTCCACCGGCGACGCAGCATGGTGAAACGCACCGCGAATCCAAAGCAAGTCCTCGTCGCGTTGCTCGTCGAGCGGGGCATCGGGTGAATACCCTGCATGGACCAGGCGCCATCGGTCCAACACGAGGTGCGTGGGAAGATTGGCCATCCACGCCGTATGTTCAGCAGCCAAAGCCTCGAGCGCATCCTCGTCCAGAGCACCCTCATCGCTTCGTACCGCAGCCATGTACGACGCCACGGTGGTGTTGCCCCCGTTTCGCATCCATAACATCACGTCAAGATCGGGCGTGCGAAGATTTTCCATGGTCAACTGGCGCACCATCATGTCCTCGTGGTTGCCGCGTACCGAACAGTACTGTGGGTGGTGCATGACGTCGTGGACCACGCCGAAACTGTTCGGTCCTCGGTCGATCAAATCACCAAGAAACACCACCCAATCACCGACGTTGAGGTGAAGCTTTGCACACAATTCGCTCATGGACTGGTAGAACCCGTGTACGTCACCCACGACCCAGACGTTGTTTCCCGCATCCAAACTCGCTTGAATCGATTCCTCCAATCGGCGGTTTCTCATGTCGACACGTCCCTAACATAAACAAAGGCCTGCGAGGCTATTTAACCAACAAATGAACGGTGAAAATCGCCTTGAAAACCTCACACAACCGAACGATGGATTAAGGGAGGAGAAGACCATGGTCGGTTCATGCCTCTGCTCGCTCAGTGGACCCGCCAGCGCCCTTGGCTGGCAGCGGGTTTGACGGGTGCAGCCAGCGGCGTGGTCGGTATCGCTGGCGGGCTGGCGACCTTTGCTGGAACCGTTGGAGCGATGGCACTGGGTGGTATCTCAACCCGTGCCACGAGCTACGAGCATCCGTTGCGCCGTCGTATTCTCTCCACCCTTGAATCCCGTCCGGGGCTTTGCTACCGAGAACTTCAGACCGTGATGAACACCGCCAACGGCACCCTTCGCCATCACTTGGATGTGCTTCAAACCCGGAAAGCGGTCACGGTGATGCCCGTCAACGGACGCACCTGCTATTTTGCAGGTGGACCCAGTCAAGTTGAGGTCTTGCGCAGCAAAGTCGTGGGCGAGGAACGCATGGCGCAGCAACTGCCCATCGGCCTCTCCCCCGTTCAACGGATGATCATCGAAAACATCGATCGAGAAGGCGTGCCGCGATCTCAAGCCGCCCTCGCACGTCGATTGGGTCGAACACGAGCCACCGTCCACAGCGCCGTCAAGGTGCTGCGGCGACGCGGCATTTTGAGGGACGACCGAATTGAACTCATGCCTCACATCGACCTTGAGATTTACAGCCGGCCCTTCGGCGTTGACTACGACTTTGTGGACGATCGGAACCTTGCCTCGTCTTGAAGTGATGATTACGAAATGTGTCGCTCGAGCGGCAACAGTTACACAGGCTTCAAAGACCCTTGACGGCCCACATCGGACCATGTTCGCCGTTCGACTCGTCGAGCACGCGCTGCCCACGACCGAACGAGACGTTGACGGTCTCGTTGCATGGATGATCGACACGCTCTCACTGGTTCGAAAGCGAGGCGATGCCACCGCCGACCAGGGCAGGGCCGGTCCCGTGCATCGCTTGCTTCGCGACCACCTCTTCGGTCATCCTGAACTGAGTTGGGACGCCCAAATGCTGGCCGACGAGTTGGCACAGATGCCGGCATCGCTCAACCACCACCTTGGAAGGTTGGTCGAGACGGGCCTCATCGGTTTTACCAACGAGGGCAAAGGCTGGCGCAAGTACTACCTGCGAGGTGGTTCATTGTCCAACGCCGTGGCTCACCTCCAGCAACACAGCAGCCTTGTCCTCCAGCAGCGGTTTGAATTCATCAATGCTCAGTGGACGCGTACCGGTGAAGCCCTCCCGGTTGAACTGCCTCAGGACGAAACTGCGCCGTTCTCGCTGGGCTTGGTGGACCATCGCCCCATCCCGACCGAGAGTGAGGGTAGCATGATGTCGCACTGGATGAACGATTTTGGATTGCTGGGCGAACGACCGGGAGCAGAAATTCGTGCAGACTCCCTTTCCGTTCGCCTGTTCGAAACACTGCTCAGTCGAAACCTTCCGCTGTCCCTCGACGAGGCGGCCGAACAACACGGCGGCCAAAAAGCGAGGGTCGGCAGGATTCTTGACCGATTCCGGGCGACGGGTATGGTGGAGCGCGTGCCTCGCACCGACCGACTCAACACGGCGCTCTGGACGGCCATGACCACACAACATCAGCGACGAGGCGAGGACTGGATGCTCAAGAAGGGTGGCTTCCAGCGGCTCCTGAACGAGCAACAGCAAGGAAATTTACTCAAGATGCTCGCCGGTGGTGCGCTCTCGGTTGAAGACGTGGAGAAGCACCTGAGCGGCGTTGACGCCCGAGAACAAATGCTGCTGCTCAACCTCTTGGGTGGCCGATTGCCCATGGGCTACCGCATGGCCGGAGCTTCCGCAGGTGCTGTTCAACGACGGGTGCAAGATCGCCTTGACCGTGTCCTTCGACGCATGGTCCGCGTGGCCGGCCTGCTGGACGAGGCACTGGCAACGGGCGACCACGAATGACCGGTGATCGCATGACCGACTTCATCGGCAAAAAACGAGGCCCGTGGGACGGTGAGGAACGACCGTTGTACCTCGCCCCCATGTCCGGTGTAACCGACCTCCCTTACCGCTTGCTCGCCAAGGAATGCGGCGCCGACGTGACCATCACCGAATTCACCAATTCAACGGCCCTCACGAGGGAGGCAGCAACCTCCTGGCGTCGGATGGAAACCCATGAAACGGAGGTACCGTTCATTCCCCAAATTTTCGGAGGTGATCCCGGCGACATGGCCACAGCAGCGGCCATGCTTGCACCGGCAGCCGATGTCATTGACCTCAATTTTGGATGCCCTGCGCCCAAGGTGACCAACATTTGCGCCGGTGCAGCGCTCATGGGCGAGCCCGACCGGCTGGTGAGCATGGTGGAGACCATCGTGGACAGGATTGACGTCCCCGTCACGGCGAAAATGCGTCTTGGCACCGGGGGGAGCAGAGCCAACAATTCGACCGAGATTTGTCAGCGACTCGAAGACGTCGGCGCCCAGCGGTTGTGCATTCACGGGCGTACGCTGAAACAACGGTATTCGGGTGAGGCCGATTGGACAAGCATCAAAGAGGCCGTTGAGGAAGTCGAAGTGCCCGTTGTCGCCAACGGCGACGTGGTGGACGCAGCATCAGCCGCTGCTTGTTTGCGTCATACCGGAGCATCGGGATTGATGATCGGCCGAGGGGCCATCGGACGCCCGACCGTGTTTTCGGACATCAAAGTCGGGTTGGGATGGATGGAGGAAGACGACCTGCCATGGGTCGCCCGACACGATGACTGGCACGGACTGAGCGACATCGGTCGTTCGTTCGCCTCAAGAAAATGGTGCTGGGACCGATACATCGAACTCTCGGAGGCAACCGTTGGCATTCAGGGCAAATGGATGCAACGCCATGCCATCGCTTTCACCAAAGGACTGCCCGGAGCGAGGAAGGTTCGCACCTTGATGCACGACCAGGATTCGGCAAAAGCCATGGCTGACGCCATCAGTGGTTTCTTGGCGAGCGACTGAGCCTCAGAAGGTGGATTCCCAGTCTTCGAGGTCGTTGGCTTCGGCCCATGCTTCGTCGGTGGTTTCGCCACGGACCTTGAGCACTTCTCGAGCGAGCAGCCAGTAGATGAGCGCCAGCGAGCGGCGACCCTTGTTGTTGGCAGGAAGCGCAATGTCGACGTTTCGAAGGTGGTTGTTGGCATCGACGATGCCGACGATCGGAAGGCCGGTAGCGACGGCTTCTCGCAAAGCCTGCTGGTCGTTGGCCGGGTCGGTCACGAACAGGATATCGGGCTCGATGTAAGAGCGGAGGGCGGGGTTGGTCAGGGAACCGGGGATAAATCGGCCAACGGCGGAGTGAGCACCAATGGCTTCAGCGAAAAGGCGTGCAGGGCGCTGCCCGTATTGACGAGCGCTGACCACCATGATGGAGGGAGCGTCGTAGGTGTTGAGGAGCGCTGCAATGGAGCGGATGCGTGCATCCGTGGTGGGGATGTCGAGGAGGTAGAGGCCGTCTTCGCGGACACGGTCAATGAATCGGCTCATGTCGGCACTTTTCTGTTGCGTACCGATGTTGACGGCGTTTTCCTCGTAGGTTTCGGCGGACACGAGCAAACTGGCTTCTTCGGACATGTTGAACCACAGCAAGTCGCCCACAAACCTCCTCTATTAAACCGCTTCGTCGCCTTCAGCCCACGCTTGAGGGGCGCAGATGGCTCGCACGCTCCGGAAAAGGGCTCAAAAAAGAAAACCATGTTGGACCGATTATGTCGGATGACGAAGGGAGGTTAAACGGGGCCCCTCCAACGCATCCTGATGCCGAGCAGGACAAGGACGGGCGATGGCGCCTTCCCGACGGGCCCCCGCTTCCGGTGAGTGCCAGCGACCTTGAGCGCTACACGTACTGTCCGATGTCATGGTACCTGGCTGCCCAGGGGGTCAGTGGACAAAGCCAGGCCATCGAGAAAGGATTGGAACAGCACCAAGCCATCCACGAATCCATGATGAGTTTGAAAGGCCACCAGTTTGAAACCAAACGAAACCTCCTGATTTGGCAGTGGTGGTACGCTGTTATTGTGGTCCTGCTCATCGACACGTTGGCCGTGCAGTACATCGACGACATCAACTTGAACGTGATGGAGTTCGCCAAGCTTTTGGCCGCCGGTGCCCTTTCGTTTCTCGTGGTTGGCATCGTAGCGTTGCTGGTGCCCTGGCGGAAAGCCATCGGCCTCAAGCAACCGTTTCGTCCCGACCTGGACGGGGAGGTTGAGACCATTGCCCCGGTCTTTGAACCACGAGGGTTCATGGGCGGCTGGTTCCAAGGCGGCCTTTTGGAGGCGTTCATGTTCGCATCCGCCATCCTGTTGGCCGTCCATTCCAGCGCCCTGCTGTTTGCAGAAAACCGACAGCAAGCCTCCTACGTTCTCGCTCTTACGACTTTGAGTTGGACCCTCTTGGCGTCCATCTTGCTGCGAAAGGCACTGAAAAACAACGATGAAGCAAAACGAATTGCGATTGAAAACGACCTCAAGGTCACCGACGAAGTTTCGTATTCCGACGACGACAAGGATGCGCAGTTACTGGTTGATGAAACCACCGGCCTGCGCGGCCGACCCGACCAAATCGTCATCATTGACTCGGAATTTATTCCCGTGGAACAAAAAACGGGCAAGGTTCCCAAAAAACCGCATGACTCGCACCGGCTTCAAGCGCTGGCCTACGCACGCTTGGTCGAAGTCACCACCGGCCGGACACCGCCTTACGCCCTGCTCAGGTACGGCAATGAGAACTTGCACCAACTCCCATGGGACGATGCGGCCAAGGAGGAGTTGAACAATCAGATCGCTACCATTCAACACGCGATGGCTGCGGGTGGTGCGACCCGGAATCACGACCGCCCCGGCAAATGCATGCACTGCTCACGCCGCCACGCTTGCGATGAACGCCTGGCTTGATTCAGTAGCACTCGTCCACCAGCGGGTACTGAATGCAACTGTTGATGACAGTCACGATGATGACAAAGTTGTCTTGGATGGACCCAAAGGTGCTCTCTCCTCCCCCGCGGGCTTGGATGTCGAGTTCCCATTCGCCGTGTGCAAAGGAGGGATTGGGCAAAAGCGTCTCCTCCAGTGGACTGGCGTCCTCGCTCACGTCCTGCTCCCACTGGACCATCCCTTCGGCATCGGTCAGTGTCGCTCGAACATAGTGGCTCTCGTTGTTGAGGAGAGCAGAGGGGAGGTTTCGTGAAGCCTCGAATGAGACTTTGAAATAAACGTTGATTTCGTTGGTCTGGCCGTCGACGGTGAACGTGGATCTGTTTGTGTATTCGGTGAGGTAGTCGTCAATGTTCTCGAAGGCGTGATTGACGGTGATCTTCTTGTTGTTCAAATCCTCGTAAGCCGGTTCCCGGAGGAATTCAACCGCCTCCCGAGCAGAGATGAGACCCATGCAGCCCGAAGTGGAGGCCATCAAGACCACCATGAGAAGGGCGGCACCGAGGCCTGCACGCGCCATGGCCCGACCACCGACCACGACCCTATGAATCAGTCGCTGAAAGGTGCGAGCATTTCAAATCCACACCGCGCATGGCAAAGGTGTCTGAATGAAGCGATTGATGGCCGAGCTACGGCAATGACGAGCCCTATGAACGCTGACAGACACTCAACCAAACTTAGCGCCGCAAACGCCGCACTCCGTGGCGCCAACGGGCACGTCGGCACCGCACGCACCGCATTCATCGGTTTGGGGGGCCGCCTCTTCGGTCTTTGGCTTTCGAGATGCACGTCGTCGAGCTGGCTTGCGGGTCTTGGCGGGTGCTGCGGTATCCTCTGCAGCGGTTGAGCCGGACAGTGGCTTTTCATCGGACTCATCGAACGTAAAGTTCGCCGTCGCTTCAGAGACTTCGTTTCCTGCAAAGGAAGAGTCCGTCAGGCTCATGCCGATGTTGACTTTCTCGCCCGGCAGGACGCCATCCTCACCGGTGATTTCGAAGAGTTGTTCTCGAATCGATGCGTCCGATGCACTGAGTTCGCCCGTTTCTTCTTCGAGCGACTTCAATTCTCCCATTTCGGAGAGGAAGGAATCCAGTCCCTTGTTCTCGTCGGTACGACGCGCATTGAGGGTCGTGGTGACCTGCTCCTTGTAGGCCTCAATTTCTTCATCGGTCATCTCCTCCATCGCCATTTCATCAGCGAATCGGCGGTCATAGGCAGCTTCCACCTCAGCTTCAGCAGCTTCGATGTTGGTGTCCCATTCCTCTTCGAGGTGCTCCTCATCAAAGCCGAACTCCTTGACGGCGTCAGCGAAGTTTTGCGTACCGGTGACGATCTCGTTCTCGTCATCCTCAGGGAGCGCCACCTCTTCTTTGACGACCTCACGACGCTCACGCCGTTCACGACGCTCAAAGAAGGACGAGACGTCCTGGTAGGCGCCGCAATAGGGGCAATTTTCCATAAGGTCGGGAACGGATTCTCCGCATTCGTGGCAGTCGTGGAACTGGTTTCTCGCTTTCTTCAGATTGAAGGAACAATGAGGGCATCGGTCTTCGGTTCCTTCCAACTCGCCGTCGCAGGCCGGACAGTACTCGTAGATGTCGCGCTCCACCTCTTCTTCCCTCTCTCGCGTCAAGATGACAGCAGCCACCAGGGCACCAATGAGACCAACGGCAACCAGGGCGAAGAGGGTCACGGTTCCAGCCTCCGAAGAGCCACCTGCGCCGTCGTTTCCGCTGGTGGTTGCAAGCGTTGCAAACGAGCGAGAGAAGGTCGAGCTGATGGAGGCGTCCTCCGGAATCAGCCGGATCGTCGTCGTGGACGCCGTGGCACTGAACGTGCAGGAGAGTTGCCCTCGATCACCGCGATTGGCGATGTCGACGGCCATGGTGGAAAGGACGGTGTTGCTGCTGTCTTGACAGGTGTAATTGGCGACACCGGTTTCCTGACTGGTCAGCCCGATGTTGATCGTGTAAGCCGCACCGTCCGCCAGTGGCATCGTCGCCACGTTGTTTTCAGCATCGAGCAGCTCCAACGAAGCATACTCCCAGTCGAGCTTCAGCTTGGATTCCACCAAAACCGAACCGGTGGCAAAGGAATTCTGCTTGTTGGCATCCCAGCTCCCGGGGGCTGCCACCCATTGGCCTTCGAACTCAGCGGTGTGTGCGCCAAGAGCCGTGGGGAGTTCAACCGTCCACGTGAACGCTTGACCCGCATCCAACAAAATGGGAGGCGATTGACCGGTCAAACCGTCAAAGGTGTACTGGATGTTGCCCGAAACGCCGATGTCGCCGGTGTTTTCCATGGTCACGCGCCACTCAACGTCCTCGCCGGATTGCACCGAGGGGACGGTGGGCAAGGCATTGGCATCGACGTAGACATCGGGAATTGGGGAGATGGTGAGCACCCCGGAGGCGAGATCGTTCTCGGTGGATTCCTGCTCAAAGCCTGGGGCGTTAAACGGGTTAATTTTCGCCGAGACGATGTGGTCCCCCTCGGGCAGGGAACTCAAGGTGGTGGCGTTCAGTTGGGACGAGAAGGCCTGTTCGGTGTAGCCGACGCCCGAAAGAGCGACGGTAAACGGCTCGCCCGTGATGAGACCCCCGGCCGGTGTTTGGACCTGAAGCCACAACGGGACATCGGCGGGGCCGGTCCCGTTGGTGCGGACCACCGTTCCCTCCACGGTCCACGGACCTTCGAGGGCGCCCTCGGCGGTGATGACGGTCAAATCGCCCTTGAAACTGAGGTCCATCCGGGTGGCGACGACCAACTCAACCTCCTCCACCTTGTTCATTTCAGAGGCTTCCTGAACGATGTTTTCTGCATCGGGGGTGACGTGAACGGCGTGTGTACCGCTGCTGGGAGCGATGATGGTGGTGTTCACCCACGCTGAGGAGCCGGCTGTCAGGGCCGGCGTATCGAGGAGGACATCGTTTGATTCGGGCACTTCCAGAAGGAGCTTCGTGGCAGGAGCGTCCACCGAGCCAGAATTAAGAACCCGTGCGGACAAGTCCACCGTATCACCTGCGTACACGGTTGACGATGTGTCCACCTCCAACGTGTCCACGCGGAGGTTCGCCAGCCCGGCAACCGTGAATTCCTTGTTGAATCGTGCCTGCGTGTCGCCGCCGGCTGAGAATTCAAACCAAACCTTGTGCAGGCCCTCGGTCAGGCCCGACCAGGTCGTGCTCACCGTGTACCAGTCCTCGGCCGGGACCGTCACTTGGTCGAGAAACAGGCGGTTGTTTGGAGCAATGTTTTCTTTGTAAAATGCCACGTCGACGTTGAAGGCATCGCTTTGCTGGCTGTTGTACAGCATCACGCTGATGTCAACCGAACCACCCATCACCGGATCGCTTGGCGTGAGGGACATGGTCACGGCGGAGGCCTGAACGCCGCCGCTCTCTTCGGCATGAGCGGTGAGCGGCAGGACACTGAACAGCAGCAGACCGAGGAGGGCCAACGCAGTTGCTTTACGCTCCATGCTTAGTCTTGGTCGTTCAAAGCACTTGAACCCATCTCCAAATTGCCACCCAATCGGCCCTGCTGCTCGTGGTTCAGTGCAAACCAACGGGACCTTTGGGAACGTCGATCCTACCGCTGTACGAAGGGGAGAGTTGAAGGCTCACCGAAGGTGTGGAAGAGGCATGGGACGAAGCAGTGCGGCCGTGTGGCTGGTAGCGCTGCTGATGTGCTCCTTCCTCCCTGCCACGCACCCGCCCGCCCACAACGCGCTTGCCGAGGTCAACGAGACCAAGCAAAGCGGAGCATCCGGCCTTGCCATCGGTTTCTCCAACGGACCGGCAGAAGACGACGACATCAAGGGGACCCACGCGCTGACGTTCAGCGTTGGCGGAACCGGAACCCTCGAGTCGCTTCTCGTGGAAATCACAACCGACGAATCAACCTGGACGACGCTGGTCAACTTGACGACCACCCCGTGGATGTACCCGTTTGACACCACGGCCATGACCAACGACACCTACAAGCTCCGAGCCTCGGGCTGGGACAGCGACAGCGAAAGTTTCGCCCTCGCTGAGAGCGGCTGGTTCAACATCACCAATCAGGTACCGGTCATCACCACCTTCACGGTGCTCAACCCGGATGCAGGCACCGGTGCGAGCCTGTCGGACCGAGCGTGGTTCAACATCGGCGCGCAGGAATCGCTTTCCTTCCGCTGGGGTGCCAGTGATGACGACCTCAAGCAAGCCACTCTTTCCAATGTCCCCGGTCCCGGGGCGCCGGCCACCGATGGCCCGAGCTCGCTGAATTATGGCTGGGATTGGGCGAGCGGCAGCATGGACGAGGGCACGTGGTCGCCTCGCCTCACGGTGCAAGACCACTCCGGACTGTCCAACACCTCAACGCTCTTCATCGGCATCGACCGAACGGGACCGAGCGTTGGTGCAGTCACCGTTGGAGACGGAGGTGCATGGCAACAATCCACCGAGGTGTCCATCACGGGCTTGCTGACGCAAGCCGATGACGGGCAAGGCTCCGGGGTCGCCAGCGTGGACTACGCCGTCAACGGCGGTGCATGGACGACCACCACCAGCGACACCCTCGACTTGACCTTCACCGAAGGCACCCACAGCCTCACCCTTCGAGCCACCGACCGGGTGGGCAACACCGGAGCGAACAGCACGGTCACCGTGCGCGTCGACCAAACCGCACCCATCGGTCTGTCATGGTCCGTTGACGAATTGACGACCAGTCGGGTCGGGGCCGCCAACGTGAGTTTCAACGCAGAGGACGCCGATTCGGGGATTGACAATGCAGCGTCCTACATCCAATACGGCTTTGATTCAAACGGGGTGGGTGAAACACCTGATCTGTCCGGCCGTTGGCTTACCTTGGGCGTCAACGGGCTCTCGGGCCAAGTCGGATTGGCCAGCTGGGCGACCAAGTCCAGGCAACACCTCATGTTCCGAGCCGTTCTCGTTGATGAGGCTGGCAATTCGTTCACCACGCAGTCCTCGTCGTTCCAAATTCTTCCGGGGCTCGACCTGTACTGGAACGTCAGCGAAACCAACGTTGACCGAATCGTCGTTCGACCTGGCGAACAAACGGGCAACGTCACCATTACCAGCGTTCTGGAATCCAACGAAGACTACGGTGGCAGCGTGATTGTTCGATTGGAGACCGCCCCCGCCGACCGTTCCTCAACCGTGGACTGGACGGTCATGGAAACTCGCAACCTGCCCGCCGGTACCCTCTCCAACAGCAGCGAGACCGTCGTGTGGCAGTACACCGTCCCGAGGGCAGGCCAGTTTGACCTCCGACTCGTCATCGATTTCGCCAACGTGATCGACGAATACGACGAAGGAAACAACAACAACTACCTCTACGTGACCGGGGCGTCACTCGATGCCCCCGGTCTCGTGCCTTCGTTTGCTCCTTCCCTGCTGCTGATCGTCCTCGTTGGCTTTGCTCTCGCCCTCCTCCAGCAGAGGACAAGGGATTGAAAAGCATCGGGCCTCACGCCCGGTCATGCGCCAGTCGCTTCCCCGTGTTCCCAAAGACCGCATCGCGGTCATCATCGGT
>CAXGZM010000033.1:0-13262 GCA_964014165.1 uncultured euryarchaeote
TTGACCCTCGCCTCTCGCTGAGTGCATACGGTCCCGTAAATCACGCCGCATTCAAGGCGCGATCAGCGAAAGACCAATGGGCGTGGAATGCTAGGACATTCCATGCCTCAACTTAGCACAGGAGACAACGCACCTCCCATTTTGTTGCCTGCCATCGACGGAACCACCTTTGACTTGGCCTCTGTTCGTGGAAAGAAAGTGATCTTGACATTCTTCAGGTTTTCAACGTGCCCGCTGTGCAACATGCGAATTCGCAAAATCAAACAACGCTGGAGCGAATTTGCAAGCGATACGGTGATGGTTGGTGTGTTTGACGCCAACATCGCAGATTTGACGAAACGCATGAAAAAACACGATGCACCTTTCACCATCGTCGCTGATGAGGATTACACGTTCTTTCGGTCAAACGGTGTATCGAAATCGTTTGGTAAATTCATGTGGGGCGCAGCAAAATCCCCTCTCACTCTTCTCCAGGCAACGTTGCGCGGTTACGTCCCGTTGACGATGTCCCTGTCGAAACTCTCAACCATTCCTGTTGACGTGCTGATCGACGAAAACGGCACGGTGGTGGAAGCACATTACTGTAAGGACACGGCAGACCACATGCCGCTGGAGAAGATGATTGCATTTTCCAACGGGACCCTTGTTTAGAATCACGCTTCAATCATTATCGTTTGTCGCTGGCTCATTGATGACCAGCGAAACACGACCATCGTCATGAAATTCCACTTCGAGTGCTTTGTCGTCCACCAAATCGGGCGCCCTTAGCATCATTATGCTAAGAATCGGAAGGGCGAATCCAAGCACGATAAGGCCGAAACCGAAAGCGGGATTGATGGTTTTTGAAAGATACTTGTTGTTCAACATCACAAGGCCCATGATGATGAACAATGGAGGGCCGAGGATGGTAACCAACCCGTCGGATGCTCTGTTCGGAGCCTGCCATGCCATGCGTGCAACTTGACGGTTCTTTACCTCAATGTTTTGCCTGCAAACATCGTTTTTCTCAGGCCTTTCCTGCTTTTTCGACCTCTGCCCAGTCTCGCATGAAGCCCTCAAGTCCTCGATCGGTCAGCGGGTGGCTCATGAGCTGGCGGAAAGTCTTGGCGGGCATGGTGGCCGTGTGGGCTCCCAGTTGGATGCACTGAAGCACGTGTGTGGGATGGCGAACAGAGGCAGCCAGCACCTTGGTGTCGAGGTCGTAGTTGGCCCAGGTGTTCATGATCTCGGCAATGAGTTCCATGCCATCGTGGCCGGTGTCGTCGATGCGGCCAATGAAGGGGGAAACATAGGTGGCGCCTGCTTTGGCCGCCATCAGTGCCTGCGAGGCAGAGAAGATGAGCGTGACATTGGTGTCAATACCGTCTTCCGTGAGAATCTTCGTGGCGGCCAGGCCTTCAGGCGTGCAGGGAATCTTGATGATGACGTTGTCAGGCAGTTCTGCCTTGAGGGCTCGGCCCTGTTCGACCATGCCAGCCGTATCCATCGCCGTCACCTCCGCAGAAATAGGACCCGAACAAATACCTGCGATTTCTCGAACGACTTCTTTGAAATCTCGTCCTGATTTTTTGATGAGTGAGGGGTTGGTGGTGACGCCGTCAAGAATTCCCCATGCGGCAATTTCTCTGATTTCGTCAACGTCTGCTGTGTCAAGGAAGAACTCCATGAAATCCGTTCAATGAAGAGGACCTATGAACCCTCCCCCGGGGTGGATTTCGTCCATGTTCACTTACGCGCAACGGCTCGCTTCGCTGCTTCAGCGATGTACGGTGCAGAAATTTGCATGACTTCGAGCATCTCATCTGCTTGTCCTGATTCACCGAATCTGTCCTGAACACCCACGCGCTCAAGCGGCGCATAGCTGTTGGCCGTCAAGTGTTCAGCCACCGCACCACCCAGGCCACCGATGACGTTGTGGTCCTCTGCGGTGACGATGGCGCCACAGTTGGCGACCAATCGGTCAACGAGCGTACCGTCAAGCGGTTTGAGCGTGTGCATGTCAACCACCGTAGCGTGGATGCCCTCCGCCGCAAGTACTTCGGCAGCCTCAAGCGATTGGGATACCATGACGCCGCAGGCAATGATGGCCACGTCCGAACCCTCTTTGAGCACAATACCCTTGCCGATTTCGATTTCGTTCTCGCGCCCTTCGTAAAGCACCGGCGTTTTGTTCCGTGCCGTTCGCGTGTACGAAGGGGAGCCGCTGCTGGCCAATTGCATCGTGAGCACTCTCGTTGACACAACGTCGCTGGGGTGCATCACGATCACGTTCGGCAAGGTTCGGTAAATGGCCAGGTCTTCGATGGATTGTGCCGATGAACCGTCCGTACCGGTGTGGGTACCGCCGTGGCTGCCGCACACATGGACGGGGAGGTTCGGCCTGGCAACCCCGTTTCGCATCTGTTCAAAGGCGCGCTCGGTGAAAATGGCAAAGGTGCTGGCGAACGGTATGAAACCGGAGGCAGCCAACCCTGCGCCAACCAGCAGCATGTTCTGTTCTCCAATGCCGCATGAGACCGTACGCTCGGGATGAGCCTTGCGAAAGTGAAGGGATTTGGTGGACTTGCCGAGATCGGCCTCAAGAACAACGACCTTGGGATTGCTGGCCATTTCCAGCAGGGCTTCTCCGTAGCCGTCACGGGTGGCTGCCATCTTGGTCATCCAACCACCTCACCAAGTTCGGCCATGGCTTGTGCATATTGCTCGTCGTTGGGTGCGGCCCCATGGAACGCCGGATTGTCGGCCATAAACGAGACGCCGTGACCCTTGACGGTGTGAGCGATGAGGATGGAGGGGCCGTCGTTGGTGGATGAAAGGAAGTTCATGCCGTCCACAACCTCGTCCATGTTGTGGCCGTCAATTTCTTTGACATTCCAACCAAACGCCCTCCACTTTGCGGGGATGTCAAACATGCGCATTTGCTCTTCGCAGAAATCGTCGTTTTGGATTCGGTTTCGGTCGAGAATGACGTTGAGGTTGCCCAACTCATGGTGAGCGGCAGCCATGGCCGCTTCCCACACGCTCCCTTCCTGAATTTCACCGTCTCCCAGCATGACGTAGACTTGGCGTTCGCTTTGTTCCAGTCGTCCTGCAATGGCGGAACCCATGCCAAACGAGAGCCCCATGCCGAGAGAACCGGCTGAAAAGTCAACACCGGGACACCATTTCATGTCCACGTGGCCTTGACATATTCCCCCCAACACTCGATAGGATGCCAGGTCGTCAACCGTGATGAATCCCATTTCTGCCAGGATGGCGTACATACCGGGTGATGCGTGTCCCTTGGAGAGGATGAAGCGATCACGGTCATCCCAGTCCGGTTCATCGGGGCGCACGCGTAGGGTGGTCTTGTACAAACCAACCAGGAGGTCAATTTCCGAAAGAGAGCCTCCGGGATGGCCTGCTTGGGCTCGGTGGACCATGTTGACAATGTGGACTCGGCATTTGCGTGCAAGTTCTCGTAGTTCGTCCGTCTCGCTCATCGGCTCACCAGTAGGCTGAAGCCTGTGAGGATGGCCTTTGATGGTTGTGCAGGCTGCTTTTGTAAAACAGGGACGTTATTCCTGCTTCTTGGGCTGCAGTGCATCGAGGGTGTTTCGCACCGCCTCTGCCGTGATCATCACGGTGTCGCCAGCCAGACTTCCGCCCTTTGGTAGTGCCCGAGAAGCAAGCCAAATGAACACACCAACGAACCATGCAAAGAAGAAGAGCGAGAACGCGTCGTTCAAGGTTGAGATGTTAAGGAGTTCGGGCAGATCGATTTTGGCTACGATCAGTACGGCAATGAACACCCCCATGATGGATTCTCCCGCGATGAAACCGGCGCCGATGAGGACGCCACGACTCTCCACCTCTTTTGCAGCATCCAATGCCAGGTCCGAGGGCTCCTTGCGCAATACACCGTCCACACGAAGGTGGGCACTGCGTAACATGACGTGAGATATGACACCACCAAGCATGATTGGAACGGACAGCCCCAGCGGCAGGTAGATGCCAATGGCGACGCTCATCACCGGCATCTGGAGTCGAATCAAAGCGACAGCGATGGCTGCACCCAGCACAACCATTTGGATGTTCAAATCGCCTCCAAAAGCACCTTGGACGATGGCGCCAATGAGTTCAGCTTGTGGAGCAAAGAGGGCTTTCGAACAGGTTGGGTCGCTGGGGAGCGGGTTCATTTGACATGCTGTTTGCGAAATTCGAAACGCATCGTGAAGCAAAGACAAGACGGGGCCAATCACCACTGCGCCGGTCAAGACACCGATGATTTCTGCAACCTGTTGGCGCTTTGGCGTGGCACCAAGCATGTGGCCGGTCTTGAGATCCTGCATGACGTCGCCCGCAATGGCGGCGCTCGAGGCCACAATGGCTGCGATGAGAAGCGTCGCAAACATCAGGTCCTGTTTGGCCATTCCGAGCATCAGGTCCCCGATGACATACACCAGCCCCACGGTGAACAGCAACGTGGCGATGGTCATGCCCGAAACCGGCGAGTTTGACGAACCTACTACGCCTGCGATGTAACCTGCGACAGCAGCGAAAAAGAATGCGACAAACGCGAGGAAGAGCGCACCTGCTATGGCGAGCACGAGCGATTCCATCGCCCACCAGTAAAAGAAGAACGTCAGCACCACCAAGACACCGCACACGCTGAACACGCGGTTCATCGGGATGTCTTGCTCGGTTCGCAGCAATTCTCCGGCTTGGTCGTCGCTTTTGACGAAGGCTTTTCCGAGGCCTGTGATGATGGTTTTCCTCATGCTCCAAAGGGTGTAGATGCCGCCAACCACCATCGCGCCGACACCGACGTAGCGGACCTGTGTCGACCATATGGTGTAGAAGCCGTCGACCAGGCTCCCTTCAACCGGCCAACCGTAAATGAGTCCGTACATGGGAACCAGCAGACCAAAACCGAGCACGCCGCCAAAGAAAATGAAGGAAGCAATGCGAATACCGACGATGTATCCAACAGAAAGCAGGGCAACGGAGAGGTCCATGCCTGCGTAAAGCCGTGTTGAAATGAACGACACAGCACCCTCAACGGTGTGGTGGGTAATTTCGAAGCCTTTGACCATCAACCCGTACAGTCCACCGATGCCGAGAGCGTAGAGAATAGCGAGTGCACCATCTCCTCCCTCCTCCCCTGCAACGAGAACTTCCCGACACGCTACGCCTTCGGGATACGGCAATGCCTCCTCAACAATGAAGAGACGACGCAGTGCGATGGTAAACATGGTTCCGAGAAGTCCCCCCAAGGTCGCAATGATGAGCGTCTCCATCCACTGGATGCTGGTCCAGATGCTCATGACCAGCAGAGCGGGAACGGTGAAAATCACACCGGCTGCGAGGGACTCTCCCGCCGAAGCCATGGTCTGCACGGCGTTGTTTTCGAGGATGGAGACATCTTTGAACATCGTACGCAGGATGATCATGGACATGACCGCAGCCGGGATGCTGGCGGAGACCGTCATGCCAGCATAGAGTCCCAAGTAAGCGTTGGCGGCCGTCATGAGCACACCGAGAACAATGCCGACGATGATGACCCGAGTTGTCAGCTCAAGTGGCGATTCGTGAGCGGGAATGTACGGTTCCTGTGCGCCGCTCATGGCCTTTCCAATCCTTTCCAGTAAGTATAGCCTACGATGCACTGTTGTGTCGTTTTCCGGCAAAAAAACTCGTGGGACTTTCCCCGCCATGATAATAACCGGTCATTTCTCCCGTTGATTTGGCTCAATATTCTATTGAGTGGGGGTTTGGCGATGGAAGAGCACTGGCACAACCTATCGATTTCAGACAGCCTCATCGCTCAACAATCCTCGGAACACGGCATTGACGTGGATGAAGTGGTTGTGCGGCGAGCGCGCTACGGTGCCAACAAACTCAACGAGCCCGAAAAAACATCGGCGTTTCTCCGATTTCTTTCCCAGTACAACGACCCGCTCAACTATCTGCTGATCGGCGCCGCATTGGTCGCACTCGCCATCAATCCGGACCACCCCGGCGATGCCATCTTCATCTTCATCGTGCTGACAGCAAATGCGTTCTTTGGCTTCTGGCAGGAAAATCAGGCCGAACAGGCCATGGATTCCTTGAAGCAAATGTCAATTTCGAACTGTGTGGTTGTTCGAGGTGACTTCGAAAGTGAAGTGCCGACATCTGATCTTGTACCTGGCGATGTCGTTCGTCTTGAACAAGGGCTCAACGTTCCAGCAGACGTCCGACTCATATGGTCCCAACAGTGTAAAATTGATGAATCAGCGCTGACGGGTGAGTCCTTGACCATCCGAAAATCCACGGACGCTCTCCCAGTTGGCACCCTCTTGGCCGACCGCAACAACATGGCGTTCATGGGTACGACGGTTTCGTCCGGTCGAGGACTGGGCTTGGTTGTTGCTACGGGCATGAAGACCGAACTTGGAAAAATTGCGAGCAACATTGCTGAGGCTCAAACACCGAAAACGCCGCTCGAATTGAAACTTGAGAGTCTCGGAAAATTCCTCGGGTTTATCGCGCTCATCGTTGCCATCCTGCTGGTTTCCCTCAACCTCGTTGTATCGTACGGTAAACCCGGTGTTGATCTGAAAGAGGTCGTTGTCCAGCAATTCATCGTTGCCATTGCTATTTTTGTCGCCATTGTTCCCGAAGGTCTCCCGATCATCTTGGTGATCACCTTGTCGCTTGGAATGCGTAACATGGCACGCCACAAAGCCATCATTCGCCGCATGAAGGCGGTGGAGACCCTGGGTTCAACCACGGTGATTTGTTCGGACAAGACGGGGACACTGACAAAGAATCAGATGACCGTCCGTCAAATACAGACCCTCGACCGCACGTTTGGCGTCACCGGTGAAGGCTTCGAGCCCAACGGGTCCCTCGTACGGAACGGTGTGGAACTGACCGATGCGGATCTTCAATCCCGCCAATCGGACCTCAGTTTCCGTCTCTTGGGAGCGTGTCTCGCTTTGTGCCACAACTCCAACATCGTCAAGGCTGAGGGGCAATGGCAAGCCATCGGCGACCCCACCGACTCTGCCTGTGCTGTTGCCGGGTGGAAAATCAACGGGGATGTGAAGAAATTCTCGCATCGTCATCCGCGACTCAACGAGTTTTTCTTTGACTCGGTTCGCAAGCGAATGAGTGTCGTCCACGAATACGAAGGCGAGCAATGGGTCTTTGCGAAAGGCAGTGCCGGTGGATTCAAGGACATCGCAACATCAAAGATCGTCGAAAATGAAGTCGTTCCGCTTTCCGATGAGGACCGCGTTCGGATATCAACGATGAACGATGAGATGGGCTCCGAAGCCATGCGCGTCATCGCCCTTCTCGCTCGCAAGGTCGAGGCCGGTGAAGACATTGAGGCCATCGAATCGATTGAGTCAAACCTGGTGTTCCTTGGCCTCATTGGCATCATGGACCCGCCAAGGCCCGAGGTAAAAGCTGCGATTGAAACCTGCCAGCGAGCCGGCATCAAGGTCAAAATGATCACCGGTGACCAACAAATGACGGCCGCCGCCATTGGCGCTGAATTGAACATCAGCACTGCAAACGGGCTTGCCCTCGATGGCAGGGAACTTGCCGACCTCAGCGACGAGGAACTCGTGGCCGCCACAGGCGAGGTTGCCATCTACTCGCGTGTGACACCCGACCAAAAGATGAGAATCGTCTCCTCGCTTCAAGAGCAAGGTGAAATCGTGGCCATGACGGGCGACGGCGTCAACGATGCTCCGGCGCTCTCCGGCGCAAACATTGGTATCGCCATGGGCATCGCAGGCACCGATGTCGCCAAAGATGCTGCGGACATGGTGCTTCAAGACGACAACTTCGCCAACATCGTGCATGCAGTTGAGGAAGGTCGTAAAATTTACCAGAACATCCGCAACTTTGTGCGCTATCAAGTTTCAACCAACGTCGCAGCGGTCTCATTGCTCGTCTTAGCCACCCTGTTCTTTGGTCCGGAAGCGCTCCCACTAACAGCAACTCAAATTTTGGTCATTAACATCTTGATGGACGGCCCGCCGGCGGTTGCCTTGGGCGTGGAGAAGAAACACGGGAGCGTCATGGACCGACCGCCGCGTCCGGTTGATGAAGGGCTGCCGAACAGCCGCGACATCTCGCTTATTTTCTATCTCGGAGCCGTCATGGTCGTTGGTACCCTGATGGTGTTCTGGCTTGGAGGCGGGGCCCTCGCCGGTGCTGAACCGTGCACGTTGCGTGCCACCGAAACGAGCACCTCAGCGTTCAACATGGATGCCTGTCTGGCAGGCGATCAAGCAGCCATTGATGATTGGCAGGCGTATGCAGACGGCCACTTCAAGCACGCACAGACGATGACATTCGCCGTGTTCATCGTCTACCAGTTGTTCAACGTGATGAACTGCAGATCCAACGAAGAGAGCGTGTTTGAACTCGGTTTATTCTCAAACCCTGCCATCAATTACGCCTTGTTGATTTCCTCCGGATTGTTGCTCTTCTTCGTGCAGTTGGCCGAGATGACCATTCCAATCATCGGTATCGAGGTCGGTTCCTTGCTACGAACCAACCCGCTCACTCAGAACGATTGGATGGTCGTGGTCCTCATCGCGTCCAGTGTGTTTATCATCGAAGAATTCCGAAAATTGATCGTCAAGTCGAAAGTTTTCGCCGTTCGTCGTCGTTGATGGCGTTAAGCACATCTTCTTGAGGTGCACGAACGACGCTCTACACATGGAGGCCGTCTTGCTCCCTCCCCCATTGGCCGGGGAACAGCACAACTGGTTGGAGCAACTGCGTGAATCGCTGTCGCAACGACGTTGGTCCGAGGCGCTCCAGCCGCTTGCCGACAAGTTGGCCAGAAACCAGCCCTTGAGTCTCAAAGACGGTCTGACACTGTACAACCACGTTGACTTGAACGAAGTAGGTGCACTGGCGAACCTGGTCCGGCAGTCTCGATTTGGCTCAAAGGCGTTCTTCAATTCGAACGTTCACATCAATCAAACCAACATCTGCGTTCTTGCTTGCCGTTTCTGTGCGTTTCGCCGTGGTCCAAAAGCAAACGACGCGTATGCGATGTCCGTGGAGGACTACCTGGCAGATTTGTCCACCTATGCGCATGCAGTGGATGAAGTCCATTCAGTCGGCGGCCTTCATCCGGATTGGGGCGTTGAACACTACGAGACCCTCTTTTCTCGGGTGGCACTGGAATACCCTGAGATTTCAATCAAGGCACTGACTGCTGTTGAAATCAAACATTTGGCACAAAGATCCTCACTCACCACCAAGGACGTGCTCAAACGCTTGAAGGCTGCAGGTCTTACGTCCCTCCCCGGCGGCGGCGCAGAAATCCTTGATGACGGCGTTCGCGCCATCATCTGCAACGGGAAGGAAAGCTCGGCAGAGTACTTGCAGATTCATCGTGAAGCACACGAGGTCGGATTGCCCTCCAATTGCACCATGTTGTTTGGAACCATCGAAACCCTTGAACAGCGATTGCAACACATGATTTCGCTGCGTGACCTCAACGCAAACACACGAGGCTTCCAGTGTTTTGTTCCCTACCCGTTCCTTCCGGACGACACACGCCTTCCTGAGGCTCAACTCGCAAGCGGGTCGGAGATTCTGCGGACCATCGCAGTTTCCCGGTTGATGCTCAACAACATCCCGCACATCAAAGCCTATCGAATGAACATCGGCGATCATCTTGCTGAGTTGGCCTTGCAGTTTGGTGCTGATGACATTGACGGCACAGTGCAGAAAGAGTCCATCATGCACCTGGCCGGTTCCACCGCACCGCTCGATCACGACCGTGCCAAACTTGCCCGATTGATCCACGACGCTGGATGCGAACCGGTGCAGCGCAACACCACCTACTCTTCGTTTGAACCGTACACGCCACCGCCGGTTCAACCACGACGACGACTTCAGATGGCATCCGATTGAGGCGAGGCGATGTCTGGAACGTGGACATCCACCCTGGGCCGTGTTGCTTTCATCAACTGCGATCCTCTGTACCATGACATACCCGATCGATGGAACGTGTTGGCTGCACCGCCTTCGTGGCTCACAGGGCATGTTTTGCGACGGGATTGCATCCTTGCACCCATTCCGGCCGCCGACTATGCAAAACACCAGGACGAGTTGGTTCTCCTCCCCGACATTGGTATCGGAAGCCAAGGTGAGGTTGGCAGTGTGTTACTGTTCGGGGCCGTTCCCATTGAGTCGATGAGGACGATCGCGCTGCCAAGCGATTCAGCAACCTCGGTAGCATTGCTGAAGCATCTGCTCTTGAAGCGCGGGCATGCCATGTCGTACGTGTCCACCGGGCCCGATTATGAATCCATGATGGCCATGGCGGACGGTGCCTTGCTCATCGGTGATAGAGCACTGGAAGCAGCCCGAGAGTTCCCGGAGATGGTGCAGATGGACCTTGGCGAGGCATGGATGGACGAGGAAGGTCTACCGATGATTTTTGGTGTCTTCGTTGCCCGTGCAGACACTCCAGCCTCGTTAATTCGAGAAGCACACGCTGTGCTGCTTTCCAACCTTGAACGCTTTGAAACCGAAGATGAAAAGCGCGAGCAAGTCATTCAATGGTCCATGGAAAAATCAGGCTTGAGTCACGACCGTCTTGACCAGTACTACGGTGAAGTGTTCAACCGACTAAATCAGCATCATCTCGACGGGCTGTTTCGGTTTCTCTCCGAAGCATGCGGAATGGCTGCGGACCCGCAATTCGCCTGGTCTTCTTAGGCGGTTGTATGGATTTTCAAACGGATGGTTCTTGAAGGGCATGCAGGTGGCATTTTCATGGTTGAGCTCCCACTGGACGAAGACGGCAACAAAATCGTACGAATCGGGCACAGCCCCGACCCCGACGATGCGTTCATGTTTCATGCCATGACCACCAATGCGTTTCCGACTCCCGGGTACAATTTCGTTCACGAACTTCAAGACATTGAGACTTTGAATCATCGTGCCATGAATCAAGACCTCGAAGTATCAGCCGTTTCCATTCACGCTTATCCCGACATCGCCGACCACTACGCACTGATGAATTGCGGCGCATCCATGGGAGAAGGTTACGGCCCCATGATCGTCTGCAAAGCAGGTGTATCAGAAGAAGAAGCGCGCAGCAACGTCATTGCCGTGCCCGGCATGAAAACCAGTGCATACCTTGGACTCAGGCTGGCATGGGGCGATTGCGAAGTCGCCGTGGTCCCCTTCGATGAAATCATTCCACGCATTCTCGACGGAACGTACCTCAGCGGCCTGATCATCCATGAGGGACAATTGACTTACGTCGACCACGATCTTTCCGTCTTGATCGACCTCGGAAAGTGGTGGAATGCACGAACCAACAACTGGCCCATGCCCCTCGGTGGAAACGTTGTTCGGAGAGACCTTGGTGAGGAGGTGATGCAAGACATCACAAAATACACCAAAATGAGCATTGAATATGCGCTGGCATCGCCGGACGAAGCACTCGAATTTGCCAAAGCTTGGGGCCGTGGTATTGACGATGACACCAACCGAGAATTTGTCGGCATGTACGTCAATGACCGAACCATCGACTACAAAGAAGAAGGCCGAGCCTCCATCCGCCAATTTATCTCAGAAGGTCAGGAAATTGGCTTGATTCGTGGTGATTTTGACACCGGTGCAATGCGTTTTATCGGAGAACCCTGAGGGCGCCCCATGGAAGCCGAGCGTCGCATACCGAAGGTGAGCCAGTACGGCTCGGTTGACCCCGCACCTCCTTCCGAAAACACACTGGTCAGTGAACTGACCGAGAAACTGTGCGACGAATCACTCCCCATGTTCCAGCGCATGCGGGCCGTGTTCGCACTCAGGAATCAGCGTACCGATGATGCATGCCTTGCCCTGTGCAAAGGTTTCAGCAGCAAAAGCGCTCTTCTCCGTCATGAGATTGCATACGTTCTCGGCCAAATGCAGAACAACGTTGCTGTCCCTACGCTCATTGAACGTCTTGAAGATGACAACGAACACGTCATGGTTCGACATGAAGCTGCAGAGGCCATGGGTGCCATCGGCGACCGATCCGTCATTCAAACGCTCAGGAAATTCAGCCACGATCCGCTCCCCGAAGTGGCGGAATCATGCATCGTGGCACTCGATCTTCTCGCTTGGGTTGACGGAGCTGAATTCCACGACACCGAATGCTGATGCCCCTCAAGTTCAAAGACTAGATTCCACACCCATCAACAGGAAGGAAACCCATGCCACACGACCACATTCAACTGGCCCAAGCTCCGAACGGCGAACTTGGCCCACGGTGCCACGTTTGCGGCATCCGTCTCACGTTTGGCAACGCCATGGTGTACAACAAGTACTACATGTGCTGGACACACTACGTGGAGGCCACCGGTGCCGATACGGCTACCGAAGTATCCGATGCTGACGAACGCTTCTGGATGAAGCAGGAATGACACGGCGTTCTTCAAAAACCCTCAACCGCTCGTGCAGGTGAGGGGGAACCATGGCAACAGGCTGGGCAAGGTTCGCGCATCGTTTTGGTCAATACTACCAACATGCCCCTCTGTGGTCCCCCCCACGAATCAAAACACGAGAGTGGATGTTCATCCCCTTCGGTGGCGCTCCACCGCTTCGACACAAGTCGTTCTCTGGCATCGGCCAGGTCCAATCCTTCCTCTCGCAGCGAGCCATGCATTCATGTTTCTACTCAACGGCGTATTGGCGGCGTCCGTACGAATTGAAGATGGCGGAGAAACTCTGGCAAGGTGCGGATTTGATTTTCGATCTCGACGGTGATCACCTACCGGGCGTCACAGATCGGGATTTTCCCGGGATGTTGGAGGTCATTCAAGAACAAGCATGGTCGCTGTGGAATGATTTTTTGGAGCCTGAGTTTGGATTCACCGAAGACCATTTGCAAGTCACGTTTTCCGGACACCGTGGATTCCACCTCCACTACAGGGATCCGTCGCTGTTCCACCTGGATTCCGAGGCCCGGCGTGAATTGGTGTCGCACATTCGCGGTGAGGGTGTGGATGTCAAGGGTGGCCTCGCACGTTATCACGATCAACATGCAAAAGGTTGGACCCAGCGGATTCGCCAAGGCATGGATGCCATGATCACGACGTTGCGGGCCATCCACCGTGGGTCTGAAGGCGCATCCGGTGAACTACGGCGTTTGGAAACCGAACTCCAGGCCATGCAGGACAGGGAGGGAACGACATCGCAACGTTCAGCCGCCGCCATTCGACGCTTGGCAGAACTCATGGACCACGACCAGCGCGTCGGTCGGT
>CAXGZM010000034.1:0-13124 GCA_964014165.1 uncultured euryarchaeote
GGCCTCCCGGGGTGAGGACGCGGTAGCACTCGGCAAACACGTCGTGAAGCAGCGTCAGGTATTCCTTGAGCGAGAGGTCCTCGTCGTAATCTTTGGAGGCGTTGTAGGGAGGGGAGGTCACCACCAAATGCACGCAGTTGTCGGGCAGTGGCAAGGTGCGAGAATCGCCGCACAGCACGGTGTTGGCGTGCTCTTCGGGGAAGGCCCCGGCGGCGCCGACGTCCCGGGAACTGACCAGCCCCTCGTTGAGGCGACTGGTGTAGTAGACGCTGGCGTCGTGGCCCTCTCGGCGGGACACCCCAAACGACGAAGTGGCGGTGGACGCACGACGACGAGCACCCTCCAAGGGGCTGCCGTTTTCGGGCGACTCATCGGCCATGACCACCAAGGGCGTCGCGGGACTTATCACCTTTCGCGCCCCGATGCCGAAGAGGACGCGCGTCTTGCGACCTTTTTCTGAACTCCACGCGGAAAAAGAAGCCGTTCTGCCGGGCGAGGGATGAAAAACCGAAGGCGCGTGGGTTTGTTCAATGGCCAAGGTCCTCACGCTGGACGACGTCAACGTCGACGGCAAAACCGTGCTGCTGCGGGTGGACATCAACAGCCCGTTGGACCCCTCCACCAAGGCCTTCCTCGACGACACGAGGATCAAGGCCATCTTGCCGACCCTGCAAAAACTCGTGAAAGCGAAGGTCATCCTGCTCGCCCACCAGTCCCGCCCCGGCAAAGACGACTTCACCAGCACACTGGGTCACGCCCGTGAACTTGGTCGCCTGCTCGGCCGTCAGGTCAAGTGGGTGGACGACATTCACGGCCCCAAAGCCATGAAGGCCATTGAGGAACTTGAGGCTGGCCAACTGCTGATGCTCAACAACGTCCGCATGGACGAGCAAGAGGTTAGCGTAAAGGGCGACTTGACCGCCATGAGCGAGACCCACCTCGTGCAGCGACTCGCCAGCGTGGCCGACCTCTTTGTCAACGACGCCTTTGCCTGCGCCCATCGCTCCTCGCCCTCCATTGTCGGGTTCACGAGTCTGTTGCCCTGCGTGGCGGGCGAACTCATGGGCAACGAGATCCGCAAGCTCGACCACGCCCTCGAAACCCCCGTTCGCCCGTGCCTTGCGGTGCTGGGCGGCGTGAAGGTCGACGATTCCATTCAAGTTGCCGACAACATGCTGCGCAACGGGATCGCCGATGCGCTCTGGCCCACCGGCGGCGTGGCCAACCTGCTGTTGGACTTGGCCGGCTACGACATCGGTGACCCCAACCGAGCCTTCCTCAAGAAAGAACTCGGTAAGAACTGGACGTCCACCATCAAGCAAGCCAAGACGCTGATCGAAGACCACGGCAACAGCATTCACCTGCCCGTTGACCTTGCTGCCAACATCGAGGGAAATCGCGTGGACATTCCGCTCAAGGACTTCCCCATCGAAGCCTCGTTCTGGGACATCGGTATCACCTCCGTCTTCCACCTCTCCGCCGCCATCAAGAAGGCCGGGACCATCATTCTCAACGGTCCTGCGGGCGTCTTTGAGAACCCCGACTTTGCCCTGGGCACGATTGAGATGCTCAACGCCTGTGCTGAATCCAGCGGCTACGCCGTCATGGGCGGCGGTCACACCGCGACCCTCGTGGCTCAGCGAGGTCTCGCTCACAAGATGGGGCACGTTTCCACCGGCGGCGGTGCGTGCCTCGATTACATCGCTGGACGACCGCTGCCCGGCGTCGTGAGCCTCGAGCAGAGCGCCGTGGCGTTCGGCATCGACGTGGTCTCGAAAACCAACGTCTGAAGGAGCCACTGGGGAGACTCGAACTCCCGACCTTCTGATTACGAATCAGATGCTCTACCAACTAAGCCACAGTGGCGGCAACCTCCCGCTGTCCCAATCAAACATAAGGGCCTCGGTGCGAACCTCAGCGTTCATCAATCATGGCGAGCAGGACCCACCATGAGCGATGCGCCCGTTCGGTACCGCAACACGGTGCTCTACGACCGTGGCGGCCACAAGGTCACGGGCGACGTGTTGCTCCACGCCGATGGCTCGTGGTCGGCTTCCAACGGCGACGAGGACGTCGTCGAGGACCTCGACGGTTCGAAGCGACTCATCACCCGCAGTTTCCAGAACTGGCACACGCACCTGGCCATGCAACTCAACGCTCGAGACTTTTCGGACGGGTTCCCGCTTCATCGGTGGCTCAACGAGGCCATCTTCCCCACCGAGGCCCGCATCACACCGGACTACGTCCGAATGGGAAGTCGGTGCGCGGCGGCCGAGATGATCCGCACGGGAAGCTCCTTTGCAGCGGACATGTACTTCTTTCCCAGCGTCACGGGCGAAGTGCTGACGGGCGCCGGCTTGCGAGGCCTCATCGGAGGTCCGGTCAGTGATGCAGCCCTTCCAAGCCACGACGATGCTGCTTCTGCACTCGAGGAACTGGACGGACTGCTGGCGACGAACCGAGAAGACAACCTCGTTCAGTACGCCATCGCAACCCACTCGGTCTACTTGTGCAGTGAAGACACCCTGCTACGAGCCTCCGAACTGGCGGAACGTCGAAACGGACGCCTCCACATCCACGTCAGTGAAACACGAAAAGAGGTGGCTGACTGCCATGCAAAGACGGGGTTGTATCCCGTGGAATACCTCGACAGCATCGACTTCTTTCAGCCCGGCACCGTTTGCGCACACGCCTCATGGGTCAAGAAGAACGAGATACGGATGCTCAAGAAGCACGAGGCAACGGCCGTTCACTGCCCTTCGTCCAACATGAAACTTGCATGCGGCGGAACCCTGTCCCTGCCCGCCTACACCGAAGCCGGCGTTGACGTGCGATTGGGAACCGACGGCGCAGCTTCCTCGGGTAACGGGCTCAACATGCAGGCAGAAGCAAGGCTGGCCTCTTTGGTCCAACGCCACGACCACTGGGATTCGACCCTGCTACCGGCCGTGGACGCCATGGACTTGGCGACCAAAGGCAGCAAGGACTGGGCCGTGTGGAACCTTGACGACGTCCGTATGCGGCCTCGAGGCCGGTCCGACAACCGCCATCTGGCCAACCTGATCTTCAACGGCGCCGACTGCATGGACCTCTGGGTCGGTGGCCGTGCCCTCCGACGAGATGGGGTCACCCTCACGCTGGACGAACATGCCATTCTCGACGAAATCGACCGGGCGGTTGCGACGTATTACGAAGGCGTGGAGTGATCACTCGACCCTCGAGTAGGCCAAGCCACCCACACCGATCAGTGCGAAGAGGAAGTACGTGACAAAGCCGGCTTGCAGGTGAACCGAATACGACATGTTGACCTGGGTACCCGCCGGCAGCGTGTCCTGCACGGTGCCGATGCCGGCAAAGTGTACACCGGGCTCAACCTCCCAAATCAACCCCTCCTCACCGTTGTCGCCCGCTGCAAGGACATCGGCGTCGTAGGGCGTGCAGGCCGTGGTTGAGCCTTCGTTGAAAAGCCCGGGTGGCTGAGATTCACAGGTCTTTTTCTCGTCTTCGTCAACGATGACCACGTAGATGTCGTTTCGGTCCCACGTCAGCGTGAGTTCAGCGGTGATGAACGTGCTGAAACCGTTCTCCGGAATGGGCTCGTCCCCAAAGAAGGTCTTCTCGGGGACGTTGGGTGTTGGCAAGTCGGTGATTTCACCGGTGGACGTGAAACCGATGGAACCCAGCACGACCAACACGAGGGCGAAGGCGACCAGCCCGTAGCCAATCTTCTCTTGTTTCCTCACGGTACGGTCCTCCGTTCATCGGTGAACACGAACTCAATCGTCGTCCGACGATCGCTTCACGGCCCGGCGCTTGACCGGTGCTTTTCGAGGGGCAGCACGTCGACCGACCTTCCGAGCAGGGCGCTTTCGTGGCTTTTCCTCCTCCTCGTCGTCGTCATCGTCGTCATCGTCGTCATCGTCGTCATCGTCGTCGTCATCGTCGTCTTCGGGCTCAGGCTCCTTCTTCTTGCGCCGGCGCTCTTTGCGTTGAACCACGTTGATGGCAAAGGGATCGTCATCGTCATCCTCGGCGGTCTTGGTCTCTTCTTTCTTCTCCTCTTCTTTGGATTCGGAGGCGTTGCCCGTTCCCGTAACGGCGTCCATGTCGAGGTCTTGGCTGGTACCAATGAATTCAGCCATCCAGGATTCGTCGTCTTCGTCGTCGTCTCCTCGCTTCTTCTTCTTTGGACCGGACATGCCGGTTTGAATGATCATCAGCGAGACGATGATGGCGAGAAGGTTGACCACGGCAATGATCCACACCACCACGTAGGGCGGGTCGCTGAACGAGGGTGTAATGACCTCGGGTTCAACGGGTGGTTTGAGGGCTTCTTCGTACGCACAAACGGTGGTGCCGTCCAAACGGTTTCGACAGTAGTCAACGATGAACTGGACGTTCTGCGAGACTTCGTTGCCGGCGGCGTCCGTCGCTCGAACGCTGAGCCGATGGATACCGGGTTCAAAGTTGCCTGCAGAGACGTCCATGTCAGCGGTCAAGGAGCGGTTGTTGTCATCGAGGTACGTGAGGCCCGTGAGGTCCGACCACGGTGTTGAGAGGGACACGCCCGTCGTACCGCCAAAGTGGTAGGTGAAGCGGTATTGGAAGGACGTGACCACGACGTCGTCTTCAACGCCCACGAGGAGGTTGATCTTGTTGCCGTAGAGGTACTTCGAGCCGTCGTTGGAGGGCGTGGGCGAGAAGATGTCGATTTGGGGGAGTTGCGCATCGATGGAGAGGTGGTCCCAGCTCTGGTTTACGACGTTGTTGGATTCGTCCTCCATGACGACATAAACGGTCATGTCGCCGGCGTTGGAGTTGGAAGAGATGCTGAAATCGTAGGTGTAGAGCGGGCCCAGTTCAGGGTTGTTTCGGTTATCGTTGAGCAAGGACAGCGGCTCGTCTTCGCCGGTGAGGACGCCGCCATCGGACGTGGTGATGCGGATGGTTGGCGTGGTGCCGAGGTCTTCGTTGACCTGCACCCGGAGCGTGTATTGACCCGCCACGAGGGTGGTGCTGTCGTAGACCATCCCCTCGTCGTTGTAGACCGTCAGTTCCCCTTGGGGCAGCAAGGTGTCCTCAGCGACCTTGAACGCATTTCCGCCGAAACCGGCGAAGATTTCACCGTTGAAGTTGCCCCATTCGTCCGTGATGGTGACGGCGTACCACACGTTGCGGTCAACGTCGGCTGGAATGGCGAACTCACGGGTCAGGGTGTCACTGACGGTGAAGGTGGCATCAATGTCCTCGAGGACGGGTTCCCAACCGTCGCTACCGATGGTGGAGATGTCGTTTTCATCCTCGCCGAAGGGCTCACCGTAGTGGCGCCAAATGGAGTAGGATTCGTTGTCCTCGTCCTCGTTGAACCACTCGAGGCTGACGATGTTCAACGAACCGATGGAGAAGGCGTTCTTGATGCGCGGGGGGTTGGGCGCTCGGGTGTCCTCAAAGGGCACTTGGAAATAATTCTGGACGAGCCCCGTGTAGTGGTACGTGCCGTTGATGTTTCCGTAGAGCGCTTCAGAGGTGACGAAGTAGAACGAGTTCGTTCGGTATTCGTCATCGGGCACCTCAACGTCGTAGTAGCCGATGCCGTCGCCCACCGTGCCCAGGTACATCATCGTCTGATTTTCGACGAATTGAGCACCGGACACCCGGTAGGTGGTGTGCCAGATGTGGTAGATTTCACCCTCGATGCCCAACTGGTCGGTCCAGGTGACTCGAGTGGTGCGATCGCCGATGAACTCGGCGTGGACGTTGGTGGGTTCGGCCACCCAACCGTAGAAGGCGTTCTCTTCAATGCCGTTGGTGCAGGCATCACCGGACGTGTCGGTGTTGATCACACCCGTTGCATCCACGGTGACGACGCAGTAGTAGGAAAAGCCAAGGAAACCTTGGGGCACCTGAACCTCGTAGGAATTGATGCCCTCGAGAATGCCCTCAACGACCAACGCCACGTCGTTTCGCAGAATGGTGGAGAAGGGCTGGTCGGAGCGGTACACGCGGTACGTTTCGCCCGTTTCAGCGGCAACATCGCCCCACGTGATGGTGGTCGTGCCCGTGCCGTCTTCGTTGGCGAGGAATTGAGCGGAGAGGAGAATGGGCTGATTGGGCGGTTGGTTGTCTTCAACCACGGGGTCCGCCATGGTGTTTTGACCGACGAAACGAATGTCCTCGTAATCGTCGCCCGATTCGGTGTAGTTGGGCAGGAAGTACGTGATGGAGTAGTAGCTGTTTCGCTGGGTGTTGGGCGGGATGTCCACCGTGAAGGAGCTCTCGGTGGCGTTCAACACAGCGATCGGGGTTTCTTCTGCGATGAGGTAGCTCCCCAACTCGCGGGTGATCTGGTAGTCCGTGCGCCACACACGAATCTGGAGGGCGTCTTCGCCGGTGGTGGGCAGGATGTTGTTGATGGAATTGTAGTTCAACCAGTTCAAGTGGGTCTCACTGGATGCGGCATCAAACTCGACGGAGATGATGAACGGCGTGTAGACACTTCGGGTGATTTCCAGCACGGGTTCGTAGGTTTGCGAGCCGTTGAAGATGAGTTCTGCGGCCTCTGTGCCGTTGTCGAGCAGGGTGGTGATTCCGTAGTAGAACGACCCGTTGGTACCTGGCTCAACCGGGAAGGTGATGCTGTGACCCGGGTGCGTGCCGCCCTGACAGTTGAAGGGGTTGCCCCCCACAACGCCGGCATCGCACGCATCCACTTCCGCAAAGGGCGTCAGTGCGGCCAAGTTGCCCTGATCGATGGGAGATGTGTGGCGATAGAGTTTGTAGACCGCACTGAACAAACCGTTGAGTTCTTGACCGCCCGTGGCAATGTTTTCCCACGAAATGATCGTGGTTTCGGTGGTGTTGTCAAACGTTGCGAGAATGTTTTGCGCCTGGAGGTTCTCAGGGTCGCCGTTGGCTTGCACGGGGCTCAAAGGAGCCAGCGCCAGCAACATGACTGCGGTAAGAATCACGGCGCGCAGACCGCCGTTTTGTTCAGCCTTTGGGCTACCCATCATCTCATATGTCGCCTTCGTCCGTTATGACTATGTCGCTTCTCAGGGGTCAAAATTGACGATGTATGGAGCGAACGGACACCGCCAATTCCACGACCAGCAGGGTCTATTTTCGCTCGGGTTGAGGCAGGGGGTCTTCGCTGTCCAACCGCTGGATTTCACCCTTGGCCTGCAGGAACCGAACGCTAAACGTCCAAATGCCACCGAGCGCCGAAATGAAAACGATCAGGCTGAGCGGGTTGACGTTGATGTGGTCAAACCACCCCGGGTAGGTGGCGTCGATGGACCACCCTGCGAGCAGCATGATGCCCATGACGACCAAGGACAGCAAGGTGAGAACCGTGCGATCGGCCCGTGAAAAACCGCGGTAATTTCTCGAACCCGCGACGGCTTGTGCTTGCGTACCCATGTAGGACCCCATCAGCGTGAAAAAGGCGGCAGCAAAGCCGAGCGTCATGTCGCCCACGAAGACCGAGGCGCTGATGCAGACCACCCACACGGCGTCCAGCACACGGTCAATGGTGTGGTCGAGGTAATCGCCCCAACGTGTGACCTCGCCTTTGGCCCGAGCCAACGAGCCATCAAGGCCGTCAAACAACATGGCGAGCGCAATGCTCAACGCACCGCCCAACAGCCACCAGCCCCCCGCCGCTTCGTCGGGTGCATAGGTGGCCAGCAGTCCTCCGGCGACCCCAAACGGCAACGCCATCCACGTCACGGTGGCGGGTGAGAACGAGGAAAACGCATTCAGCACCGGCTGGAGAGCCGCCTCCCATCGCTTGCGCATCTTTTCGAGGGCCATGACTCAACCACCGCCGAACGGGTGTTATGGTTTGTGGGCCGCTCGGCCCCGATGGCATCATTCTCCAAGCCAATCGATCGCATCCAGAGCTTGCTCCGTCAGCGGTAAGGCAGTCAGGTCGTCTTCGACCCAAGCTTGGACACGCCCGGTCAAATCAGCCCCGTCGCTGGTCGTGTCCAACTCAAGGAGCGGGATCTCGATTTCAAACTCCACCAGTTCAGCCCAGTGGCCCGCCGTCATCTCCCACTCCACGTTGGCCTTGACCTTCCGAGCCTCGTAGCCACGGGCGGACAGGCGTTCGTTCAGCACGGACGGTCGGCATCGAAGGAGCACGATGCCGTCGACCTCGAGAAGATGAGCCAAGTGGCCATCGACGAGCCAACGCCCTTCCCCGGGCGCCTCCCATGCTTCCGCCAACCGGTGAACGTCGATCGGAGCGGCGCCGTCCGCCTCGTCAACCGGGCCCATGCAGCCGTGCTCTTCAGCAAGGTCGGCAAGCGAGAGCACCTGCCAGCCCGCTGCTGCGAGGGCCTTGCACAAGGTGGTTTTCCCCGTACCGGGGGTGCCGGAAACAGCGAGAACGCACGAGGCCACCATGGATTGTCGGCGACGGTGATGGTCAATAAACGCGCAAGGTGAGCCGTGGAACCGTCCATCAAAGGCATGATAGCCTCGATGGTGCTCAGGGAGCATGATACCATGTTCGGGATGCAAGACCCCTCACAGACCTTGCACCAAATTGAACGGTACATGCAAGAGGGGCGACTCGAGCTCTCCGAAGTGATGGCGACGCAGTTCTGCGACATGATGCTGGCCAAGAAAAAACGGGATGCTCAGCAGCAAATATTCCTCCTCAAAGGACTGCGCTTGATGTGCGATGTCTACCTGATGCGAGACAAGGCCGACCAGAGCATGGCAAGCATCAAGCGCATGCACGGGGAACGCAAAGCCCTGGTCAAACTTCTTCAGAAGCACGCACCCCACATGCTGGAGGCGATGCAGCCCGAGCACGAAGACCACCTGCGAGCAGGACGACTCTACGCTGCTGCGGGAAAGCAACGCGCCGCCTCGAAAGCCTTCGCAAAATGTGAGAAACTCTCACCCGGCCACTTGGCTGCGGCCCATACAGCGGTGGACCTTATGCCCACGAAAACGCACGTGGACCGATTGCTGGCGGCGGTCAGTGCAGCCGGGGACGTCATCCATGCCAACGGTGTGTTCGAATTGCAACCCGCTGCATCCCCCGCCGTCGGCCTCGATACGGTGGTCGCCTCCCTCAAGCATGCAGCGTCCAGCCAAGCCGGAAAGGCACAAGCCTGCCAGGTCGAGATGACCCGCCTTGAGGGTCAGCGTGCGGCGATCCTCGCCGGCGAACAAGCCGCCAATGCACGCTTGCAATCCGCGCTTGACAGCCTTCAGCCCAAGCACGACTACTACCAGTATGGATGATGGTAGCGAGGGATGGATTTGAACCATCGATCTCCGGGTTATGAGCCCGACGGGATATCCAGACTACCCCACCTCGCTAGCCCTTGCGCCACGGTTCACCGCTTTCAAACCACCGTCGCCGAGGCTATCATGAAAACGGGTGGATTGATGAGGTGGAAGGTCCACCATCACTGCATGCGAGCCACTCGTGTCAAGGTCGTGGCAACCCTCGCCGTCCTCCTTTGCGCCAGTCTTGCAGGTTGTTTGAGCACCGTCGATACAGACGACGAGGCCTCGCCCATCACCATGACGGTTCACTACGAGGCGACGTCGGGAACGATCGCCGAACGTGTTCAAAACGGAGCAACCCTCTCTCAAACCGGTGTTGAACTGGCCTTTGATTTCGCTCGGGTTTCCTCAAAAGCAGGCGCCATGAAGACGTTCACGCTTGACCCGGGGGACGACGAAGACGGTTCAAACGCCATCACCGTCAACGCCAACGAGCAAGCCGAAATTGCCTACACCTACCAAACGCACGGGCTGTTCACCGTCATGCTGTCCGCGACCGATGAAAGCGGGAACGAAGCCTCGACGAGTGTCCTCGTGCGCATTGACAAGGAGATTGATTGGACCCAAAGTAACACGGACGACCCGGATTCGATGGCAGTGCCCACCGTTCCAGATTGCATCTGTCCCGGGCCCGAACGCATCATCGTGGACTCGACCATCTCCAATCCCGCAGGCATTCTTGCCGGAACACCCGTTACCGTGACGTGGCATCTTGACGACCCCGACGGCGTACAGCAAGCCTTCCACACCGAACAGATCGGTGATGGACAAGAGGCCTCCTGGACGCACAGCCAATACAACGTTGTGGAAGGAGACTGGGCCCTGAACGTTAGCATTGATTCGGGTAACGATTCGCTGAACCTGCATCACATCGTTACCGTTTCCTACGAGCCTGTCGAATCACCGCCCAACCCGGTGGAGACCGCAGCGAACGAACAAGACTGAAGTTCACTTTCAGTTTCACGAAATGAAAACGAAAAGTGAACGATTCCGTTGACTGCGTGCGGATTGCTTGCCCTGCTGTGGGTGAAAACATCGACCGAGATGCCCGAGCCCTCCTTCGCTTCTTCATATACGGAAGCGAACCACCATTGACCAGAAGGGATGAAAGATGCCAACGAAATCGAAGAAAAAAGTGAGTATTGAAGTTGAAAAGAATGAAGCACCGGAGGAAGAAAACCTCGCTTCAATGACCGAAGAAGAGGAGGTAAAGGTGACCATCGAAGACCTGCCTGGCGTGGGACCGGCCACCGCCGAGAAGCTCCGTGAAGCAGGATTTGAGGAACTCCTGGGCCTCGCCGTCATGTCGCCTGCCGACCTCGCAGAAGAAGCCGAGCTGGGTGAGGCTGTGTCCGCCAAGATCATCGCCGCTGCCAAGAAGATGGCCAACATCGGCGGATTCGTTTCTGGCGATGCCCTCCTCGAGCGCCGCCGTGAAGTGCAGAAACTGTCCTCCAGGGTTCAATCCATCGACGACCTCCTCGGCGGTGGCTTCGAGACCCAAGCCTTGGTTGAAGTCTACGGCGAGTTCGGCAGTGGAAAAACGCAAATTGGCCACCAACTGGCCGTGAACTGCACCCTGCCGGTTGACCAAGGCGGCCTCGACGGCGATGTGTTTTACATCGACACGGAAGACACCTTCCGCCCCGAACGCATCACCCAGATGGCCCGAGGGCACGGTCTCGACCCCGAGTATGTCCTCTCGCGTATCCACGTGGCTCGCGCCTACAACTCCGCTCACCAAATGCTCCTCGCCGATGAAATCAAGCGAATGAGCAAGGGCTTGAACGTCAAGATGATCATCGTTGACTCGTTGACCAGCCACTTCCGTGCAGAGTTCATCGGCCGTGGCATGCTTGCTCGACGCCAACAGAAGCTCAACAGCCACCTGAAGGACCTCAAGAAGCTGGCCGACGTCAACAATGCGCTTGTGCTTGTCACCAACCAAGTGCACTCCAAGCCTGACGCCATGTGGGGCGACCCAACCAAGCCCATCGGCGGCCACATCCTCGCTCACGCCAGCACCTTCCGACTCTATTTGCGGAAGGCCAAGGGCGGCCGGCGTATCGCTCGCTTGGTCGACTCACCCAACCTCCCCGACGGCGAGTGCGTCTACCAGGTCACCGAAGAAGGCCTTCGAGACTGAGACGGCGCAGTGAAAGCGGACGAGAAACCGCTGGGTGACGCCCCGCAGAGGGCGGCACATTCAAATCGTCAACATGGGAAATCTGCCCATGCGCCATTTGATCGATCGCGTCCTTGAACTCTCCGAAGAAGAACAACGTGTGGTCGTCCATGAAGAACCACCGGGTCAAGGCTCCGAAGAGGAACTGAAGGCGCTGCTCGAATCGCTTCAGCCGAGGATCCGTGTCTACGGTGTAGGCGGTGCGGGGTGCAACGCCATCAATCGGCTTTTCGACGAGAAACTGTTCGACTCATCTTACGTGACCGGCTATGCGATCAACACCGACGCACAAGCGCTGCTCCAGTCCCCCATTGAGGAAAAAGTGCTCATCGGGCGCACCGCACGCGGACGAGGTGCTGGCGGCGACCCCACCAAGGGCGAAGCGGCTGCGTTGGAATCCGAACGCGTGCTACGACGCATCACCAACGATACACAACTCGCCATCATCACTGCGGGGATGGGCGGTGGCTCAGGAACCGGCGCAGCGGGCCACGTCGCCCGATTGGCCAAGGCGCAAGGTGCCATGACCATCGCTGTGGTCACCTACCCGTTCAAGTCGGAGGGCTCACTTCGCAAGCAAAACGCCGAGTGGGGTCTTGAGCGCCTGCGTGAATATTGCGACACCATTTTGGTCATCCCTAACGAGCGATTGCTCGAAATCGAGGGCGTGAAAGACTTGCCCATTGCCAGCGCTTTCCGCGTGGGCGACGAATTGCTGGTCCGGTCGATCACCGGTGTCACCGAACTGTTGACAACCGACGGCATGGTCAACCTCGACTTTGAGGATTTGAAATCCATCGTGAATTCGGGTGCGGGTGTTGCCATGATAGGGCTCGGGAGCGCCAAGGGGCCGGGGCGAGCCGATGCTGCGACGATGGAAGCGCTGCATTCGCCCCTGCTGGACATTGACATGAGCGATGCGCGCGGCGCCCTCATCAACGTCGTCGGTGGCTCGAGCCTGACGTTGGGAGAAGCCGAGCGCTGCTCCCAACTCATCAAGGAAAAAATTTCTCCCAACGCCAAGATCATTTGGGGTGCTGCAGTCAAGGAAGAGTTGGGCGACGAGTTGCGCGTCATGCTCGTGTTGACCGGCGTCAAGAGCGACCAAATCCACGGTTCAACCGAGAACCGCCAGCTCCGAGCGCTGCGCAACCGGCAAATCGAATTCGTCAACTGATTCATGGGCGAGCAGTGGCCCACACGAGGCCAAAGATCAGAACCAAACTGATGACGAGAACCACGCGGTCACGCTCACTGACACCGTCAATGCCCTCGTCCGGTGTCAAGTCACCGTCGTAAGCATCGCCGGGAACCACGAACTCAAGGACAGCCCAGCCATCACCGGTGGGCGCATTGTTCCCGTTGACGGCGTTGCCGTAGATCAGAAAGTTGGCTGCCGTGGTGTTGTCGCTGGGCGAGGTCCATATCACGTTCCACGACCGAAGGGTTGAGCCTTCCTTGGTGTGGGTCCATCCCCCATCAAGTTCCTGCACGGTGCTGTTGTTCACCGGCGAAAGCGAACCTTCGTCGACCTTCCATCGAAAGCCACCCTGCGATGCGTTGACCGCCGGTTCGATAGGACTGCTGACGGTGAGGGTGAGCGCATACGCAGTGTTGGAGGTGTAAGCCT
>CAXGZM010000035.1:0-12957 GCA_964014165.1 uncultured euryarchaeote
ACGGCCTCGGGTTTGAGCGCACGAGCAGCAAGGAGGCATGGATTTGGCAGGTTGAGGACGGCGACCGTCTCATCGATGCTGCGTGGACAGAAAACCGCAGCACCGTCGGTTTTCTATCCGGTCAGTCCATGGTCATCGCTGATACCAACCTCTCCGACGAGTCCGACCGCTTTTCCACCGACGTCGATGAAGCACCCGTCGCCGTTGCTCGTGGCGAGGACGTGTGGTACACGCTGGTCGACCAAGGTGGCGCACTGGGTGTTCTAACATTTGACAACGAATTGCGGATGACCGCTTCACACAACCTTTCCATCGCTCTCCCCGGGACGGTGCTCGCCTACGATCTCATGGTGGCTGACGACGCGTTGCTCATCCGGGTTGAGGGACTTCTTTCCAGCACCTACTACCGAGGTGACTTGCCGTTGACCGGGGTTGAGGAAATGGACCCCGAAGCATGGCCAACGCAGCCCGATGCTCCGGTGGTCAGTGCAGAAGCATGCGACGGTAGGGTGGCTGCTGTCTTGCAGACCGGGGAAACGTGGTGTTCGTTTGAACACGGCCTGCTCCGCTTGAATGCCTCCACGCTCCAAGTTGACGCTGTCCGTTTGCCCGTGCTGTCAGACGCTCCTGGTTTTGGTAAACTTCCGCAGATGGTCCTCGCGTTTGGTGGCGAGGGTGCGACGCTTGAGGTGGAACAGGGGCACGTCCTTACCTCTGCGCGCCTCGATGCACTGGCTCTGAACCTGAGCGATGAGCTCGAAATGACAGGTGTTCTTCCCTACGCCTACGGAAACGATTCCTCCTTGTCCCTGCAATACAACGGTGCATACACCGCCATCGAAGGGTTCGACCAGCTTTCGGATTTGGATGCCGTGGTCTTGGGTTTGGTTTCACTTGCTGATGCTGAAGAACTTGCTCTGGCCGGAACCGATGACCGCTCCTTGCTGATGTTTTCCGGTCAGGGCTTCAGCGAGAGCAACGCCACAAGCCTCGAAGCCATCATGTCGTGGTTTGACGAACGCAGCGGGGCAGAAGACGTTCACCTCAACATCGTGGCTGTGAAATTGGATGCCGCCGAACAAGCCGAGGCATCATCGGGTGCCCTTTCTGCCATGTTCCTTGTTTTTGGTACCTTCACCATCGCTGCCGGTGTGTTGTTGTCGCTGACCATCATCATGCTCCTGGCCGACGTTCGGCGAGGGGAGGTGGCCACCGTGCGGGCGCTTGGTCTTCGCCGAAGCGACGCGCGAGCGTTGTTCCTGTACGAAGGAGCGGCCTTGGCCTTCGCGGCCAGCGGCCTCGGTTCGCTCATGGGATTGGGTCTTGCCTGGCTCATCTCAGCCGGCTTCTCTTCGATCTTTTCTTCAGTGGACGCAACGAGTTTTGTCTTTTCTTGGACGGCTGAATCCTTCCTCGCCGGATGGATTTGGGGCACGTTGTTGGCGTTACTCATACTCTGGTCCACGGCCCTCTACAATGCACAACTCAACATCGTTCGCGCACTACGCGGGGCTCGGACTGTCATCAAAAATGGTGTGCCTTGGGGGGTCTTTTTGCTTCAAATTTTGGCGTTTGGCATGGTCGGTCTGTGCGGCCTCTCGCTGCTCGTGTCCGGGCTTTCGTCCCCGTTGGCATACGGTACCTATCTGCTGTTGGGCAGCGGGCTCATTCTCCTCTTTACCCCACTGTTCACGTGGGAGTTGCCTGTCCTGCTCAATCGAGGACGTCCAATGAACAGATGGACCCGTTATGCCGCACGAAACACCCTCGGTGCGGTCGGTCTGTTGTTCCTCGTTTGGACGCTGCTCCTCTCACCCGTTGACCCGGTGCGTCAGCGTATGGAGGCCAACGAACTTGCTTTCATCGTGCTGGGGCTGCTTCAGGTGTTGGCCGGCGTGATGGTGTTAACCAGCTTGGCCCCCCAGTTCGTGGGCTGGTTGGCCAAGCAACGGTCGGTTCTCAAACGGACAGGTCCGGTCGGATCGGTTGCACTCGCTCATCCGCTCGCCCATCCGCTCAGGACGGCAGTGGTCATGGGAATGTTCTCCATCACGATGTTCTCGGTGGTGGTGCTTGCTGGCTACACCGAACAATTTGACACCTATTCCTCCGACTTTGTTGAGGAAGCAGAAGGGGACTTTGAGCTCCTGCTGACGTCGACGCGGTCACGGCCGATTGACTTGGGCGAAGACCCCACGTCGTGGGACATCAACCACGCTGCGTTGGAGAACATCGACGCGGTTGGCGCTGTTTATCGAGCGCCGGTTCATCTTGAGGACAGCGATGGAGAGCGAATGCCTTACCTTCTTCGTGGGGTTGATCAAGGGTTCATTGAACACGGCGGTCTTCCGCTCCACGCATGGGATTCCTCGCTTGGCAATACCTCGGATGAGGCCTGGGATTCTCTTTCGGTGTTTGAAAACATCGTGTTCCTCGACGCCTCGTTCGGTTTGGAATCGACGGCAGACGGCACCACCCTCGTGCCCCTGCAATTTTCAATTGGAGATTCAATTTCGCTAATTGACTTTTCAAATCCAAAAAACCAACGAACGGCCGTGGTTGGGGGCTTCCTCAAACAGTCCTCTTACATCTTCTCTCCCGGGGTATGGATGAGTGCGGAACCGGTTGAATCCCAGTTCTCGGGAGCGATCACGAGAATGTACGTCAGCGTCGCTCCGGACGCACAAGCGACCCCCGAACATGACGGTGAATTGCAGGCTGCGCAAGGCAAGACCACGGGAGAACGAACCGCAGCGGCAGAACTAGAGAAGGTGCTGGACGTTGAACTCGCAGCACGAAACATCAACGTCCAAACCGTGGCGGAAGAGATCATGATCATCCAGTCCTTGGTGCTGGCAATCCTCTCGCTGTTTGAGGGCTACCTCGCCTTGGGTTTGCTCGTCGGCGTAGCGGGCATCGGTGTGGTCACCGTCCGCAACGTCAGCGAGCGTCGAACCACCATCGGCATGCTCAGAGCCATCGGGTTCAGACGACAGCACGTCTTGCGATTGTTCTCCATCGAGGTTTCGTGGGTGGCCGTGCTGGGTTTACTCAACGGATTGGTCATCGGCTACGGGTTCCATGTGGTCCTGTACAACGCACTTTGGGAGGCTGAAGGCGCGGCCTTTACGTTCCCATGGACGAGCACAGCGCTGTTGTTTTTCCTGGCCTGGGGCGTGGTGCTCCTCACCACCTACCTCCCTGTTCGACGAGCCGCGGCCATTCCGCCATCGGCCGCCCTCCGTTCGCTGTAAAAAATTACCACGAGGGCACGGATGCATCGAACACCAACGTCCGGTTCCCGCTTTTCCGCCATATTTGCTCGCTGCAAGCCGAAATTCTACATTTTTGGGCGAATTCGGGTATTTTTTCCCCGTTTTCATAGGGCCCATAGTATAAATACGACGCATTGCGTGGGGAGGGATACCGAACCTTCGGGGGTATTGACATGAAGAATATGACACCTGTAATCCTCGTGATGTTGTTGTTGACGAGCTTTCTCGCTGGCATGGACATTCACGAGCTAGAAGAACAAGTGGTAATCGAGGAAACCGGCGCACGTGCAGGAGCAGATGCGTCGGTGGTTGCCATCACAACGCCGAAAGAAACCACGTGCAGCCAACAAGGCTGCCGCAACGCCCTTCAAGTGGGCGAGGAGGTCACCTTTTCGGCCTTCATCAAGAACGTTGGCGACGCGGACATCACCGAACTGTCCTACTCTGTCACCATCTACCTCACCGACGCATCCCAGGCCGTTGGCGGCATCGCCAAAGACGCCTCCGGAAACGACCTGGTGTGGGAGAACGTTGACGCCATGTGCGACGACGGTAGCGTTTGCGACTTCGATTCCGACGTCAACCCCCTCGCTGCAGGAGCCTTCCTCGGCGGCGGCAAGTTGACCCTCCAGCGCAGCGGCGCAGACATCGTGTGGACGCCCACGCAGGGCATGTACATGGTGGAGGTCTCGGTCGACAGCCCGGTTGACGCCGACACCGCCAACAACGCAGAACTCGTCTACGTTGTGGTCGAGGACTGGTACGACATCGATGTCGATCTGGCATGGCTTGACGGCAACGGCGACGAAATGGACACGTCCAGCCTTGATGCCAGCAGCCTGCAGAACGCTCAGTTCAAACTCACGGTCACTGCTGACGGCTCCGAGAGCTTCAACCCACGCGAGGTCAACATTCGCCTGGAAACCTCCGGCCAAGTGGCCACCGCTACCCTTGGTAGCGACGACGTGAAGGGCATTTCCTATGTCACCGTCGGAACCACCTCCACCGTTGACATCTATGCCAACGAAACGGACCCCAACGCAACGCAGCAGGGTGCTCGCTCTGTGTTGACCTACCAGACCGCCTGGGAAATGTCCGGTGAATTGGTTCCAACCGGTGATGCAAACGCTCAGTTTGAAATCACGGCTGAAGTGGTGAACTTCACCCTCTACGGCCAGTTTGAAGAATGCGTTGAATCGGAAGAAGTCAGCGAAGGCAACGAGAACGTTACCACCTGGAACAACTTCTGTGAGGTTCTGCAGAACAACGACGATCGGCCCAAGACGGACTATGACGAGTTGACCGGAAGCAAGGTGACCTACGACGACATCCGCATCTCTCGCATGGGTATCTACCAGGGCTACAACTCTGACTGTACCGGTTCGGCAACCACCTTTACCCAAGAGGGCGAAGACGGCGACCTGAACGTGGGCTGTTCGCTCCTGTACGCCGACGTTGAGCATCGAGGCAGCGACCCGACCAAGGCTTACGGCTGGAACGTCTCGTATTCCATTGCTCTCGACGGCAACACCATGGCCACCGGCACCCTGAACGAGTGCACGGTGGGCGTTGAGATGCCCTACGTCTTCGCACCGCTGGGCGGAGAATTCGGAAGCCCGAACGGGGCAGTCTGCATTCACACCACCCTCGAGCCCGGTGAGTACACCTTCACCTTGGACCTGGCCATGAACTCGAAGTCCAGCTCCGACCAGGACACCTCTACCTGGTCGGGCGGCACGGACCAGCGCACCAGCAACAACGGTGCAACCATGGTCATTGACGTGATCAACAACCTCCCTGTGATCACTTCCTTTGAGTTGACCACGGAAGGCGACATCGTCGTTGGCCAGGAATCCCCGCTGGTCTTCTCCGTTGAAGCCTTTGACGTTGACGACCCTTCGGGTGAAGGACTGAGCTTCGCTTACTCCTACCCCGGTGGCGAAATTGGCGGTTGCTCTGGTACGCAGGCTGAGGGCGCTACGGTGTGTACCTCGCCGGTCTTGCCCGACTTCATCGGCAACTCGCCCGTGACCGTGGTCGTCACCGACAGCCACGGAGGCGAAGTGTCTCAAGAGATCGACATGTTCGTTTGGAACAGCGCTGTTGCTACGGCCACCACCACCGCTGGCATCGAAGTCCAGTACAGCCTTGACTACAACGGCCAGTCGGAGTTCACCATCTCGTCCTTCACGGACGCTGACACGTCCTCCTACGACGCCGTCCAACTCGAAGGCTTCACCGGCACCTATGCCGCTGTGGCTGCCATGGACTACGCTCCAAGCACCACCTACACGGCGACCGACGTGCTCGACCAGTCCATCTCGGTCATCGTTGCCAAGGACGTTGAAGCTACGTCGCTCTGGTACATTGACGGCTCCGGCAAGTGGATCCTGCTCTCCGATGCAGCAACCGATGTTGACGCCAGCACCGAGATGTTCACCTACGACGTGCCCGACAACAGCCCCGTGGTCCCCTCCGGTATGATGGTCCTCATGGGCGGTGAACTCGCTCAGGCTTCCATCCCTGACGCCTCCGTCAGCGGATTCAGCGCCGAGGCCACCCGTGGTGGCGCCATCGCCATGACTTGGGACATCACCGGTACCTTGCTGAGTTCCGACAGCATTGTTGTCAGCATCTGTGCTGGACAAGCCGACTGTGATGACGCCTTCGAAGCCACCGTGGCTGACGAAGACCGCACCTACACGTACAGCGGCTCCCAAACCACGCACGGTGAGACCTACCACCTTGAAGTGGCTGTCTGCAACGAGCAAGGCTGCTCCACGCCCGGTATCGCTAGCGTTGTGGCCGACAAGCAAGTTGACGGCGACGTCTCAGCCACCAACCTCGCTGTGGCTGCTCAAGACGGTCAGTGGGTCATCACGTGGGAAGTCACCGGCGACGCCAGCGACGTGGCCATGTGGCACGTGTGCTACTCCACGGAGGACTTCACCGTGGGCGAAATGCCCACGCCCTGTCCTGACGCCGCCATGGGTGGCGACGCCACCACCGTCAGCATTGACATGCCTTCCATCCGAACCGGCCAGGAGTACTTCTTCACCGCTGTACCCATGGACGACCTTGGAAACATGGACGCTGCTGCCTCGATGAACTCCATCATCGACACACGTGTGGCTGACAACAGCAACACCGACGACGGCAACGGCACCATCGGCGACACCGGCGACGATGCTTCCACCAGCGTTCCAACGTGGACCTGGGGTCTCATCGGCGGCGTGGTCATCGTGGCGTTCATCGCAGGTGCATTCATCCTCTCCCGCGGAGACGGTGAAGGCGGCGAAGGCAAGGACTGGGATTACTGATCCCTGACGCTTGCTGAAGCACATCCACCTCTCTGAGGTGTACAACGCCGGAAGGGCCGCTACGGCGGCCCTTCTGGCCTTCTTCCTTCATTTGGCAACGACCTTAGGGGAATCCTTCCCCAGGCGCTGGACCCTCATTGAGAACGCTGAGGTTGAACACGCCGGGGTCTCGTGCTCATCGTTGTCGCACAACGATGTCCATTGACATACAAGATCAACCATCCACGCCGATCACGCAGCGAGTCGCCGGGAGAAATCGATGGTGTTCGTGGCCCAGCTGGCGTGAACATTCCAGAGCAAAGCCGACGGTGCTCGCCGGCGAGACCTTTGGAAATCCACCGCGACACAGTCCGTCTTGATGACAACACGCCAACCTGCGAGGTGCAAAAATCAAAGGTGATATTTTTCTTCCGGAAATCTACCTTTTTTTGGGGCAGTTCATGCCGGATTTTTGCAAAATTACGGGTGTTCATTTCCGGAGAGTCACATTTTTTCAAAGATTATGCACCCCAATCAATATAAATGGTGTAAGACGTGGGGTGCACTGCATACAGTCCGTATGGGGTGAATGACATATGTTGGGAAACAAGAATAACCAGAAGAAAACCGTCTTCGGCGGTATCGGGGTTGCACTGTTGTTGTGCGCATTGATGGTGCTCATGCCAATGAGCGGCTACGTTGACAACAACGAAACAGCAGCAACCGTGGAGTCTGTGGAAGCAGACTCGACTGGAGCAGAGGATTACTTCGCGCTCCCCGAAAAGCTTGCCGAAGCAGAATACGAATATGACCCGTCCCTTGAACTTCAAGGGATGCGAGACGCCAAGACCAAGGCCTTCCTCAATGAGGACGGCTCCATTACGCAGATGGTGGCCAGTGAACCTATTCACTACATGTCTGCCGATGGAACTTGGGAAGACATTGACCTGAACATTCAGGCCTACCCAGAGGGCTGGGGCGTGACGGAGAACACCTTCACGACCTACTTCGCCCCTGAAGTCGCCAACGGCATCTCGGTTCAAGCAAACGAGTTTGTTGACCCGGTGATCTCCGGTATCAACCCCATGCTCGTGACCCTTGACGAGTCCGGATCGGCTCCCGAGCCGTTCATCGCTGCTCCAAGCCCGAACGGCGTGGACGTGGGTGGCAACGTCATCCGCTACCCGCTCGCAGAAGGTTTCGACCTTGACTACTCCGTCGAGAGCAACGAGGTCAAGCAGAACCTCATCCTCCGAGAGGTTCCTGTTATTCCAGAGGCAGCTGAGTACTTCGGTCTCAGCGAAGGACTGCGCATGCCAGCTGGCTACGCACTCTTCTCTGGCGAGACGATGCTCGGTGAAGAACTCTTCAAGACGCAAGAAGACCTTCAAATCCGACACATCGAAACCGGCGAACTTCTCGTGGAAATCCCTGCGCCCATGATCATGGAAGCAGGTGCAGAAGAGCCCTACATGGGGACCTTCTTCGTTCAGGTCTACGGCCCTGAAATCCTCCTCATCACCGTGGTTGAGTCCGACTGGCTCCTCGATGAAGACCGTGTTTACCCGGTCGCCATTGACCCGTCGATTCGTGTGAACTCCGCTGCAGGTGGCTACTGTTACATCTACTACGCTTACTGTTACAGCAGCGCCTACCGCTACCACTACCGATACTACGGTTCCTACTACTACGTGCCATGGCACAAGTACACCTTCACTTCCTCCAGCGCTCTGCCCAGCGGTGCTACCGTTGACAAGATCGAGTGGAAGAAGTACATGAACTACGCAGCCGGTGCATCCCGAACCTTCCAGGTTAAGGTCTTGGAGAGCTGTGGTCTCGCTCCACGCTACTCCTACAGCTTCGGTTCCAGTTCGTGTTCTGGCTCCGCCATCAGCGGCAGCTACCTGACCTCCAACTACGGTGGTACCGCCTCTCGAAGCCTCAAAGCCTCGATCGGCCGCTCGCCATCCGCAGCCACGGTCAGCAGCAGCGGTACCGGTTGGAAGACCGTCAACCTCTGTAACTCTGCAACCGCTTGTGCAGCGACCTCCGGCGGTGTCTCCATCATCACCAACGCTCTGAACAACCAGGGCACCGTTGGTGTTGGTGAGCACTACACCGGTGGCAGTGCGTACTTCTACACGTACGCCTACGCTTCCGGCAGCCGCAACTCTCACCTCCTCGTCACCTACTCAGGTGGTACGGATTCCGATGCCCCAACCTCGGACTTTGTTCCCTACACGGGAATTGATTCGTACATCGAAGGTGAGCGAACGCTCTTCATCAAGCTGTCCGACATGTCCGGTATTGACACCACGTCCAGCGGTGCACCGGTGCTTTACTACTCCACCAACGGTGGATCCTCCTGGAGCACCACCAGCTACGGACTGGGTTCCAACAACCAGTTCGATGCTGGCGAACTCGTGTCCATTGGCACCTGTTCCAGCACCGCCACCGAGTGCCGATTCAAGGCCCGTGTGGACGACCTGTCCTACGGCGATGATTTCCAGTACTACTGGAAGTTCCAAGACCTGAACCAAGGCAGCAACGGCGCCAACGTCGGCTACGAGCCTGCCTTGACCGGTACGCAAACCACGCCAACGCCCTACCAAGTTGACATCGTTGACCCAGCCAACGCACCAACGTCGCACAAGAAGATGACCGTGTTGACCACCGACGTCCACGCAGGCAGCTACTTCACGCCTCAGGGCTTCATGGACCGCCAAATGACCTACTACAGCCACTCGGATGAGTACTTCTTCGAGTTCGACACCTCCAACTGTGGCACCGGTTCGCAGTCCTGTTTCTACACCGGCACCAGTACCTTCTACGGCAACTGGCTCGCTCGTGGAAACACCGCACCTGCTTACGGCTACTACGGCATGAACAGCGGTTCGAACAAGTTCAACCAGAACCTGTGGAACAACAACGGTGACGGCTTCCTGCAGATCGCTGCAAAGGACGGCCCTGGCATGAACATCATCTTCGTGTACAACAGCCAGCTGAACAAGTGGGCCACCGTTGGTGTCGACACCGAAACCGGCATCGACACGCCGCTCACCGGCGGCTCCAGCGCCACGGCCAGCGTCTCCTACGGGTACTCGCAAGCCTACAAGTTCGCCATCCCCGGCGACATCACCGGTTCCTTCGGTACGTTCTCGTTCAACGCAACGCAGACCACCACGACCGCCAACCGATTGTGTGTCACCACCAACGGCTGGTACTACTTCTACCGGTCCATCAGCACCGACCGCTGTACCTCGGCTTACTACATGATCTACGGTTCAACCTCCTCCTACCGCTGGAGTGGTTTCGCCCTCGCTTCCGGCTACTACGGCCGACAAGCCAGCACCGGCGACATCACCTACAAGGTCGGCAACGTTGCACCAACGCCTGACACCTTCAAGCCCGAGATGATCCACACGCCAATGCAAGACTCGCACGCCAAGAGCCGCACGGTCTCCGTCACCATCCTTGACGCCGGTGACCCAGCAGCAGGTCTCAACGTGAGCAGTTCTGCTGGTGTTGGACCAACCCTCTACCACCGAATCACGCCCGACGGCGGCTCGGCTGGCAGCTGGGTTTCAACGGCCATGACCCAAGAGTCCGGCAAGACCCGTGCACAGTGTGAACTCGCTGCGTGTACCTGGAGCGCTGCCATCGAGGACCTCGAAGTGAAGGACACGGTGGAGTACTACTTCTCCAGCCGAGACGTTTCCACCGTTTCCTCGGGCATCAACGCCAACACCTCGTCGACCTACTCCTTTGAGCGAGGCGACCCCAACAAGGTGTTCGTTGTTGAGTGGCACGACATGTCGTACTACACCTACGGTCAACTCTGTACCGTTCAGGCCTTGTTCTACGACGTCACCAACGAGATTGAGTACAAGTACGACAGCAACTGTCGCACCACGTACAACTCTTGGTCGATCGGCTACATGGACCAAACCCGTCAGAAGGGTGCCAGCATTGCGCACTCCTCCTCGACGAGTTTCAACACCAACCCCGGTCACGTGCCAACCACGTCCAACTTCCGTATCTCGACCAGCTCGACGGCCCACGCATGGGAATCCTTCGACAAGGGCTTGGTGGAAGTCACCAACGCCGACACGGCGTTGACCGGCACCTCCAACGGTCGTCCATACCTCTACTACTGTATCTCGTCCTACTACTGGAACACGTACAAGGCTCGCTGCAACGCGAACATTGACATCCCAGCAGGCTTCGAGTTCGACTACTTTGGTACGACCTACGACGGCGACGACTCCAACGACCGTATCCAAATCAGCCGCCAAGGTTCGATGTACTTCATCGACAACGGCAACACGAACGTTGAGCGAAACCTCTGGACCTACCACCAGCCCGCTCTCCCGTACTCGGGAAGCAGCCTGGCACGCCCAGGAACCATCGCTCCGTTCTGGACCGGTTACAACCAGTACTACTGCTACGTGACCTCCAACCAGGACTGTTCCGTCTACTACCGCGTGATGCCTTACGAAGGCAAGGGTACCGATGTCACGGCTGACATCACGTCCGACCCAGTGTGGGACCTGACCGACAGCCCAATCCGTATCAACCCGTCCAACGACTACCTCGTTGTCTCCTCGGACTTGACCATCAAGCCCGGTGTTGAGATCTACGTGGCCGCTGGCAAGGGTATCTCCTTCGACGGCGCATGTACCAAGATGACGGCACTGGCCAACGAGACCCACCCCATCAACATCACCGGCATGAACGGTGGTGAGTGGAAGGGTATGGCCTTCACGGACGACTGTACGTCCGCTGGCGGAACCGACGACCGACACCAATTCAGCTTCGTGAACTTTGAGAACACGTCCGGTGCGGTGTTCCGCTCCGGAAGCCGCCACGACAACTCTGGCCCGTCCTGTGGCAGTTCAACGGCGGACTGTAACACCGGGAACTACACCATGAGCGACGTGACCTTCACGAACGTCGGTGCCGTGTTCACGCACGGTAGCGGCCAAGGGACGGTCCTCACCATGGAAGACTTCGAAATCGACGGCGTCGACGAGGCTTGTTTCAACTTCCCAGAGAACACCGTGGCGACCCTGAAGGAAGGGACGATCAAGAACTGTAACACCGACGGTAAGTCGTGGGGCGGTACCATCGTCAACTACCCAGGTTCCACCGCTGGTGCTCTGCACGCTGAGAACTTGACCGTCGAGAACTCCTACGTGAACTTCATCGATGTTGACCTCCAGCACGTCACCGTCTCGAACGTGACCGTCACCAACCCATCGGCTCAGACCGGTGTGGCCATTGACTCGATGTTCGGAACCAACTCGGATGTCTACCTCAACAACGTGGACGTCGACAGCTACGCCAACTCCGGCATCAACGCCATGGGCAGCATTGCCATGATGGACGTTGACTTGGGCACCGCTAACCTCTGGCTCATCCCAGGCGGTTGGTCCCAGACCGGCAACGGACCATCCGGTGCCAACGCTGTCTTTGACACGGTCACAGCAGGCGACATCACGATGCAGCGCATCCATCCGGGTACCTTCACCGACATCACGGGCGAAGACATCTCGATGAGCGGGTCTGCCATCGTCACCGAAACCGTTGACATGGACAACTTTGACATCGACACGTTTACGATTGCAGGCTGCGGTTGGACCATGACCATGGACAACCCCACCCTCTCGTCGTTCAAGAGCACCTGTTCCAGTTCCTCTGCGAAGAACACGATTTCCATCGCAGACGCTGACTTTGCTCACGGCTCGAGCTCCAACCACGTCATCGACGGCCGAAACTCCCGCATCACCGTGGGTGAGTCCTCGATCACCAGCACCGGCATCAGCTCGGGCACGACCGAGGTCGCCAAGGCACGAAGCGGTACCAACGTGGTCCTGATCGACGTTGACCTCAACGGCAACGACTGTTCGGACTCCAGCGGTGACACGGGCAACTGTGCTTACGACGTTTCGTCGTCCAGCAGCAACCCGTCGATGATTTACTTCGGCGGTCTTGCAAACGTTTCCGTCTACCGACAGACGCCGACGGCCAAGGTGTACAAGGCCGACCACATGGTCTCCGCCTCGCTCCTTGACAGCAGCATGAACGAACTGTTCCAAGTCGGCAGCCACATCACGGACGCCAACGGCAACACCGATGTGTGGGTTGTCGTGGAAGACAGCGACGGTACGGCCTACGAAGACCACATTGTCCGTGCATTCGGTACGGCCGGTCAGAACGAGACCTACCCAGACGACTTCCCCGATGCTACGCTCGCGAGCGACTGGTACCCAAGCGGTGGCTACACCTGGGGTACGCACCTCGATCTCGCCTTGGAGCCAGCACCGATCGTCTTCAACGACCCAACGCTGAACTGTTACAAGTTGATCAACGACCCAGCTTAC
>CAXGZM010000036.1:0-12916 GCA_964014165.1 uncultured euryarchaeote
GGATGCGGGTGTTCATCTCGAGAAAGAAAAACTCCCCCGTGGGGGCGAGCAGGAATTCAACCGTTCCAGCTCCTACGTAGTTGACGGCTTCTGCTGCTGCAACAGCGGCCTGGCCCATCGCTTCACGTAGTACCTCGGTCATCGAGGGGCCGGGTGCTTCTTCGAACACTTTCTGGTGCCGTCGCTGAACGCTGCATTCACGTTCACCCAAGTGAACGGTTCGACCGTGCTGGTCGGCAAGCACCTGGATTTCAACGTGCTTTGACCCTGAAAGCAAGCGTTCGATGTAGATTCGACCGTCACCGAAGGCAGCCACAGCCTCGCGACGGGCACCGGCTGCGGCGCCGTCGAACTCAGCAGGGTCGTGAACGGCCCGCATGCCTTTGCCGCCTCCGCCGCTGGACGCTTTCAGGAGGAGCGGGTAGCCCACGCGCTCAGCGGCTTGGCGAAGGGCCTCCAGCGCCAACTGTTCATCGGCCTCCTCCACCTCTTCCCCGGGGATCACGGGGACGCCAGCTGCACGCATCGTTTGACGGGCGGTCATTTTGTCTCCCATTTTTTCAATCGCCGTGGCTGATGGCCCGATCCACGTCAAGCCAGCGGCCTGGACGGCCGTTGCGAATTCTGCGCGCTCGGAAAGAAAGCCGAAACCAGGATGGACGGCCGTCGCCCCGGTGGCGAGCGCTGCCTCAATGATCTGTTGCTGATCGAGGTACGTTTCGGCGATCGTTTCGCCTTCGAGCATGACCACCTGATCCGCCATTTCGGTGAACAAGCTCCCTGCGTCGTTGGGCGCACAGACGGCGACCGTTGGATGCCCTGCTTCCTTGCATGCACGGAGAATTCGGCATGCAATTTCACCGCGGTTGGCCACCAAGACGTTGATTGCAATCCCCCCTCATTCCGTTTCTGGTTTCCAGTTTGGCGGGCGCTTGTCAAGGAACGAAGACAGACCTTCCTGCCCTTCCTTGGAACCTCGCATGCGGCTTGTGAAATCAAGCGTCCAGTTGCGGAGTTCTTCGTCCGAACCCGTCCAGCGGTCGAAACCGAGCGTGAGCTCTTTGGCGAGGGTGACGGCCGATGGGCCGGTGGTCATCACCTCGTCCACGATGGTTTGTACCACCGCTTCCAATCCGTTCTGGTCGTCAACGAGGGCCTCAACGAAGCCCACGCGGAGGGCTTCCTCGCCCCGTACGCGACTCGCCTGCATGGCCAACCGGCGGAAGGTGGCTGAACCCAATCGGCGGTAGACATAGGGTCCAATGACAGCTGGCAGGATGCCGAGTTTGCCCTCCGACAGCGCGATTCGCACGTCTTGGGTGGCCACGACATAATCGCAACAGGAGACCAAGCCTGCCCCTCCGCCCAACGCTACGCCCTGCACCGCTCCGACGGTGAAGCAGGGGTGGGCCCAAAGGCCGTTGAACAGCCGATCAAGCCGTTCGGAATCTGCTCGGTTTTCCTCGGGCGTGTTGGCGCCTGCGTCGCGCATCATGTTGATGTCGGCGCCTGCGCAGAAGTGCTTTCCTTCGCCTCGCAGGACGAGGGTGCGCAGGTAGGGCGTGCCGTCCCCGTCGTGGAGCGCATCTTGCCGGCCTGCACTGCGCTCGGCGGTCCATTCGAGCAGAAGGATGAGTTCCTGGATCATTTCAACGTTCATGGCGTTGAATTTCTCCGGGCGAGTGAGCGTGAGGTTGGCTTGTGCCCCCTCGATGGTCAGTGAGACCATGCGGGTGGCGGGCGGTGTGTCCGTGATTGACATGATGAAAACTCCAATTCAAAAATCAAATATCCAACTCAAATTTCACATTCTAAAAATACCGTACCGATGGTCGGGCAGCGGTGCGTTGCGAGCGGCGGCGAGGCAGAGGCCCAACACGTCCCTTGTGTCCCTCGGATCGATGATGCCGTCGTCCCAAAGGCGTGCAGTTGAGTAGTAGGGGCTGCCCTCGGTTTCGTATTTCTCGAGGATGGGACTCCTGAACGCATCCAATTCTTCGCCTTCCATCGGGGCCTTGCCCTCTCGGGCTCGCTGGTCCTGCTTGACGGTCGTCAACACGTCGGCTGCTTGCGGGCCGCCCATCACCGAAATTCGACTGTTCGGCCACATGAACAAGAAGCGTGGGTCGTAGGCTCGGCCGCACATGCCGTAATTGCCGGCCCCGTGGGAGCCGCCGACGATCACGGTGAATTTTGGTACGTTGACACAGGAGACGGCGGTGACAAGTTTGGCGCCGTCCTTGGCGATGCCACCCGCTTCGTAGGCCTTGCCGACCATGAACCCGGTGATGTTCTGCAGGAACACGAGGGGGATCCCTCGCTGGCCACACAGTTCAACGAAGTGTGCGCCTTTTTGGCTGGATTCGGAGAACAGGATGCCGTTGTTCGCCACGATGCCCACCTTATGGCCGTGGATGTGTGCAAACCCGCACACCAACGTGGTCCCGTACCGTGATTTGAATTCGTGAAACCGGGATCCATCGACGATGCGTGCGATCAGTTCGCGCACGTCGATCGGGGTGCGGTTATCAGCAGGGATGAGCCCCATCAGGTCCTCAACATCGTGGGCCGGTGGTTCAGGTTCTGCCATGGCTGCAGGTGCCTTTTCGGCGGGGCCGAGGTTTTCAATGACGTTGCGAACCATGCGCAGCGCCTCGTTTTCGTCCTCAGCGAAGTGGTCTGCCACCCCGGACTGTGCGGTGTGCACGTCTGCTCCACCGAGTTCTTCCGCGGTAACTTCCTCCCCTGTAGCCGCTTTGACGAGGGGTGGACCGGCGAGGAAAATGGTGCCGTTGCCCTTGACGATGATGGACTCATCGGACATGGCTGGAACGTAGGCGCCCCCGGCCGTGCACGATCCCAACACGGCAGCCACTTGGGGGATGCCGTCTCCGGACATTCGTGCTTGATTGCGGAAAATGCGGCCGAAATGCCCGATGTCGGGAAACACTTCGTCCTGCATCGGCAGGAAGGCGCCACCGGAGTCGACGAGGTAGATGCATGGCAGGTGGTTTTCATGGGCGACGGTTTGCGCTCGGATGTGTTTCTTGACCGTCATGGGGTAGTACGATCCACCCTTGACAGTGGCGTCGTTGGCAACGAAGAGGCACTCGCGTCCGTGGACCATGCCGACGCCGGTGACGATACCGGCCGAGTGTGCTCGTCCATCGTAGAGGTCGTAGGCGGCAAGCGGCGAGAGTTCCAGGAAGGCCGTGCCGGGGTCAACGATGCGCTCGATGCGTTCTCGGGCAAGGTGTTTTCCTCGGGACCGATGGCGATCGACGTACTTTCCTCCGCCGCCTTGGGAAGCGGTTTCAAGGCGCGCACGCAATTCTTCGAGGAGAGCCAAGTTGTGCGCTTTTCGGGTTGCGAAGTCGGGGTCGGCTCGATTGACTCGGGTAGGCAGTCTGTCCATGCTGAGCCCTCAGTCCGACCGAGGCGAGGCCTGCACTTAATTCCATTCAAAGGGAGGATTGGTCATCAAACCCCGAGCATCAATCGACCGATGTCGCGAAGCCCCGGAGCCAAGCCGACAATGAGCACGGCGAGGACGATGAGAAGGCGGAAGTGTTGCTGGCGCTGTTCAACCCGCATCTGAACGAACAACCAGACGATGAGGCCGACCAGGGCCGCTTTGACCAAGGCGAACAGCCACGCGCCCTCACCCCAATCAATGCCGAGCATCTCGTTGATGCTGCCACCGTACTGAATCACGGCGTTGCTGACGGGGTGCTTCTCGCCGTAGCCGAACATGTCGATGCCGACCATGGTTGCGAATCCGTCGCAAAGCTGGCCAAACACCATGCCAAGCACCATCGGGTGGGCAAGGAGCGCTTTGTTCGAAAGGAATTCCACCGGGTGGTCGGCCCAAACGTCGGCCTCCTCTTCCCACTGTTTGATCCCGACGTGCCCGGGCAACACGCCTGCTGTAAAGCCCGTAAGACGGAGTTGCTGGGCATCCTCTCGGCCGACTCGGTACATTGCGTAGCAAACGAGCCCGGGGAGCCCCAAGACAACCCAAATCGGCCAGAAGGTCAGTTCTCCCGAGGCAAAACCACTCTCCTGCTCCCAGGGGGTGAACATGAACTGCACCCAGTGGGCGACCCCCATCACCACGGCGCTTGTGGCAAACGCCAGCATACCACGGGTGATGGCCGGCCAGGTGCGGGTCCAAACGATGGTGGCCCAAAGCACGGCGGCGGCCAAGGCCACCCCTGCCGTAGCCAAGGTGAAATCTGCGTCATGAACAGCGTAAGCGGGCCGGTAAAGCAGGTACCAGTGGCCCATCAGCGCCACAAAGAGCAAGCCGCCCAGCACCGTCGCTTGGGCTTCTTGCGCTGCATCGCCGTGATGGCCGTCAAAGCGTCCAGCCAGGACGTGGCTGAGGAGCGCAATACCCACGAGCCATCCCGCAAGATGGAGGTGGATGATCGGTGAAATGAACAGCACATCCTGGGACGAAGAGAAAAAATCAGCATCTTCGAGAACCCGGAGGACCGGTGCGAGGCAGACCCATGCGATGAGCGCCACGGTCATTCGCTCGTCGGTGGGCAATTTCCATTTTCGAAACAATGCTTGGAGCAGAACAACGCAACCCAACATGCTGAGGGTGTAAATTGCCGTGTTCTGCGGCGTGTACCCAGCGTCGCCGGCAACCCCGGCATCTTTGACCACCGGTTCCCAGATGATGGGTCGCAGCGTGTCGGTCCAGACCGTGTCAAAGGCCAGCATGAGCCCTGCAAGCACCGCCAGTCCAAGGCCGATGGCCGTCCATATCACAGCTTTTTCCGGAACGGAATAGGTGCTGTCGGGGAGGGGTGCTTCAAACGGCGCTGGGCTGCCATCGTCCGTCATTTTTGGGCACCCCTTTGAGTGAACCGAGCGCCCGCTTGGCTATCGGGTTTCCTACGGTTTCACTCTTCTTCTTGCGAAAGACGGGCAATGAGGTCGGCCTTCTTGCCACCGACGGGGAGGCCGGCAGCCTTGAGACGTTCCTTGAGTTCGGCCACGGAGAGCTTCGAGAGGTCCTCGTCTTCTGCATCATCGCCCTCTTCTTCTTCGTCAGCAACACCGAAACCACGAGGTTCGTGGACTTCGATGAACGAGACCTTGCCGCATTCAACAGCGTCTCGAATGATGGTGACCAAGCGGAACTTCATCATGGCAGCGTTGGTGTCAAACAGCATGGTTTGAGGGATGGTGATGTTGAGGTCATCGCCGTCAAACGCCACACCAAAGTCGCTGTGGCCCGTGTTGGATTCAAGGAGGGCCATGACTTGCTCCTCCTTGCCTTCGACGACCTTGACGATCTTGAAACTGTACTTCAGGGTCTTTCCGGCCATGGGGTGGTTGTAGTCGATGCGGGCACGACCTGCAGCGAGGTAGGACAGGTAGCCCTGACGGTTGCCAACGTTGACGGGTGCGCCGATGTAGAGCGAGTTGGGGTCCTTCACCGCTCGGATGAGTTTGTCGATGCTGATGGTCTCAATTTGCTGTGGGTCTTTTTCCCCGTAGGCGTCTGCGGGTTGGATCGTTACCTCAATTTCCTTGTTGGCCTTGGCGTCTGCAAGGGCTGCTTCGAATCCGGGAATGAGGTTGCCACCGCCGACCACGCACACCATGGGGGTGTACGAGCGACCTTCCTGGTGAGTCTCGTGTTCTTTGGCCACCGCTTCTCGAGTGGTCTCGATCAGGTCGCCGCTTTCGCCGTTGTAGAGTTCGTAATCAACGTGGACAATTGTGCCTTCTTCCATGGTGCTACCTCCAAGGGGGTTATTTCGGCGACCAGCCCCCCCTTCATAACTGCATTGGAGGGGATTATTCTTCCTCAGGCTTCCCGACCGGCTTGCCCGTGCTGCGTTTCTCCGGTCCACCTGGACCCGCCCATGTGACCAGTGCCATTCCGCCCATCATGGCGCACCATCCCGCCCAAACAAGATGGGAATGTGGAAGATCGTAGACGGTGACCCTGACGAGTTCGATGCTTTCCAAACCGTCGCTACCGGCCGAGGCCATCAGGCCACCCGCTTGACTGCCGTCAAAGATGAAGACCACGTCGCCCGTCAATCGCGTCAGCGTGGCTACTTCGGAACGCGGGATGCCTTGACTGTCAAATCGAAGGGTTCCCGGAACGACCTCGCCGATGTGGGTGCCAACGGTGTTCCCATCCATTTCGTAGACCTTGATGCGCACCCCGATGAAACCGTCGCCGACCTCGAGCCCTTCACTTTCAAGTTCCAAACCAACGAATTCGAATCCGAGGCCGTTGTGGACGATCACTTCGTCCTTCACCAGAGAAACACGGTGGCTGGCGTCGCCTCGATCAACCAGCACGGTGGTTGAAAGGTGCCCCAGCAGCAGCACGAGCAAACCGAGGTGAACGAGGTGTGCCCCCAGTGGGATTCGCCTCAACGTCCCTTTCTCGTTTGCCACGAGGGCTTGACGGTAGACCTCCCGCCCAACCGGCGCGACGGCCAGCGCCAACATCGGTAACGACATCCACACGATGTGGCCGCGTGTGAGGTGCTGCGACACCATGGTGGCGGAATCGCCCCCGAAGGCATCGGGAGCGAACATCAGCCCCAACACGGAAAGGGCGAAGGCGCCGCCCAAAAGCTGGAGGTTGGCGGTGGGGTCGTCTTTCCGGCGCGTGTAGGTGAACATCCCTGCTCCTGCTGCAGCGAGGAAGGGCGCGCCGTAGAGTTCGTGGGCCTCGAAATTCACCGCATCGATGCTCGTCAGGAGCAGCGCCCAGGTCAGCACGAGGTAGAGGCTGACCAGCACCACCGTGCCCCAAAGGGCGATGCGCTGCTGATCACTTCGTTTCACCACGGAAACAGCAGAACCTCCCTCTTCCTGGGGCGCCAGGAGCCAGGGCAAGACAAACGCCAGCAACACCGCACCCGCGATGCTGATGCTCAGGGCTTCGGACCATGCAAGCGACAAACCGAGCATCACGCCTGCCGCCGCCCACGGCCACGCTTTGAGCGCGTCGTCCGCACGATACAACGGCACAAACAAAACGCTGAAGGCGAGTGTGATCCAAACATCGGTGGTCAAACCGTACACGGCCAGCGCAAACACAACGTCCAACGGCATGGAGCTGAGGCTGTGATAGGTCCATGCTTCGACGGGCTTCTTCTCCGTTGGCGCGCCCAGCAGGAGCATGGGCAGCAACACAGGCACAAGGAAGAACGATTCGGGCAGGCTGGCCCAGGACAACCCTTCCCCGTTACTGCCGGTGAACACGAGGCCACCAAGGAGGGCCAGGGCAGCAGGAATGGCCACCACCCAACTCTGGCGGACGTCCATCGGTCGCCGGCTTGAAGCGGCGCGCTGAACGGCCAACCAGCAGCCGATGAGCATGAACATCCACACCACGTACGCCATGACTTCGGTGCCTGCAGGATCATCTCGGAGAATCATCAACCGCCCGAACACATCGCTGGGTGGCGTGCTGGTGTCGCTGGTCACGAAGGTGTGAACCGAAGATGCCCAAACGCCCCCAGCCCGTGTGACGGTGGTGGCAAACAGTGCCAGCGCACCCGTGACGAGGCCTCCGCCGATCCAAATTTCAGGCCGTACGGTCCCCGGTCGGGTGCGAAGGTGAACGATGGCGACCAAGGCCAGCCACGGAAGGAACGAACCGGTTTCGACCGGGTCCCAAGCCCAGTAGCCTCCCCAGTCGAGGATGAGGTAGGCCCACAAACCACCAAGCCCGATGCCGAGCGTGGCCATCAACAGTCCAGGGCGTGCCAAATGCAGCATGCGTTGTCCCAGTTGATTGGTTTCCGAGGTGTAGGCCGCAGACAGGGCGATGGCCGTGAGGTGAAGGCACAGCGCATAGGTCAGGAAAATCAGCGGTGGATGAATGACCATGAGATCGGTCTGCAGGAGCGGATTGAGGCCTGCGCCGGCAAACAGCGGAGGCGTGGCCTTGAACGGGTCGAGCGAGAAAGCGATCAGCAGCAGTGTCAGGCTCATGAGGTGCATGAAGCGAAGGCGCCAGGCGTGCACGTTGACGGCCCCGCTTCGCTCTCCGGGGAGCGGCCTCCGCCAGAGCCAAGCCACCAGCGACATCCATCCAAGCCACATCAGTAGTGGGCCTTCACGGGCGGCCCACGTTGCTGCAAAACGGTACTTGAGTGGAAGTTCTTCTCCTCCGAAGGCTGCGACATGCAACACCGAGGTGTCGTTGACCAAGAACAGACGAGCAAGGGCGACAAAGGGGAGGGCCATGGTCAGATGAAGAACGATGGAAAGCATCGGTTGGTTCTCGTGAAGCCGCGGTTTGACCAACAGCCATGCGGTGGCGCCGAGGGCCAACCACATTGTGACCCCCCACATGGTCAACGGGTGATGGGCGACCGTCAAAGGGCTTTGGTCAACCCCCACGGGTGGGTTTTCCTTACCATCCGAAGAATTTCGCCCGCGAGTAACCAAAGGAGAGGAGCACAGAAATCACACGCTTGGTCAGCAACAACGGGCGCTTGAAGAGGATTTTGAGGCCGATAAACGCCTTGTCGACCGGGCTCATGTTCCCCAGTTCATCGGGCAAGCAGCGAGCCATGGCCGACATCTCCTCGTCCGTGAGTTCGTACAGGGCTGTCTTGCCTTTCAAGATCTTGTGATAGGGCGGGAAGCGCTTCTTCCAAGCACGTTCATACGCCATGAGCCGATCCTTCGAGAGGTTGTTTTCGCCGAGCGCCTTGGCCACGGTTTGAGCCGCCTCTCGTCCCGACCAAAGGGCGAGGTGCGTGCCGCCCTCAAACAGCGGCGAGGTGAAGCCTGCAGCATCGCCGACCAAGACGACGCCGTCGCCAACCGTCGTTGTTCGTGGTCCTGAGATGGGAATCGTGCCGCCAAACGGACGGATTTTGATGCCTTCCGCACGCCACGGCGGGTTGACGGTTGGTTTTCCGTTGAGGTAGGTGTCTTGGATGAAGGATTCAAGGTACTTGATGGCGCCCTTTTTGTCGGTGGTTACCAGGCCAACGTTGGCTCGGCCACCCTCTTTGGGAATCATCCATACGTAGCCGTGAGGCGAGTATTTTGGCCAGAGATAGAAGTCCAGATAACCGTCGTTGGGCACGTCCAAGATCTCGTACTGGAAGCCAGCGATGACCTCGACGTCGCCTCCCATGTCAAGGAACTTGGCCGCCGCACCTGACACGCCTGAGGCGTCGATGACCGCACGGCACTCGATGGGAAAACCCTCGCCCCGACCTTCAAGTTTCCAATTGGAAAATTGATTTTCGCTGTTGTAAATTCGCTCCATCCCGGTGACGCGATGGTGGAGCTGGAGTTCGGCGCCCTTGGCCACGGCTTCGTCTGCCAGCCAGCGTTCAAAGAGGTGTTTTTCGAGAACATATCCCTCCTCGGTGAGCAATTTTTCCGTGCCGTCCGGAAAGATGACGCGGATGCCCTTCACGTCGAGGGCTTTGACGTGGTCGGGCAGTTCGAGATCGAGGTTTTGAACAGCAAGTTCCGACAGGCACTCACCGCAGTGGACGGGCGTCCCAATCTCCGGGTCCGCTTCCAGCAGCAAGGTGGACAGCCCCGCTCGGGCGGCGTGAAGCGCGGCCGAACCGCCCCCCGGGCCTGCACCGATGACCACAACGTCGTACATGTTCAGCCCCTGCGATGAAAGGGGCCCAAGGTAGCCCATGAAGGCAACGGTGGTCATCGTTGGCGTTCCACTTTGGAAAGCGGTTGGTATACGGAGGTTCAAAACCAAGAAGCCCCAGGGCAAGGCGTGGCATGGAAGACGTTGAGGCGGTGGATGAACCACCTCGAGGAGCAGGACGAACTGCTCCGCATCGACCGACCGGTCGACGTCGTCTACGAGGCGGGAGCCATCGCCGATTTACTGGTCAAAAACGACGGTCCGGCGGTCTTGTTTGAGCAACCACGGCTGGCGGACGGGACAATCTCATCCATTCCGCTGCTCATGAACGCCTTTGGGAGCCACGACCGAACCCTTCGAGCCCTCGGAGCAAGCCATGAAACGGAGATTGGCGATCGCATGGTTGCGATGATGAAACCCGACATTGGCCTCTACATGCGCAAGCCGTGGAAAGGCCTCCCGTTGCTTCGTGATGCGTTGGCCATGCCACCGAAGAAGGTTCGAAAAGGCAAGGGTCAACGGGTGCGGTTGCCCAACGATTTGACCAAACTCCCCATCCCCAAAACGTGGCCCATGGACGGCGGACACTTTGTCACGCTCCCGCTGGTGGTCACCAAAGATTCGGGTGGCGAGCACAACCTCGGCATGTACCGAGCTCAGGTGCACAACGAGACCGAACTGGGCCTTCACTGGCAAATTCACAAGCACGGTGCCGACCACGCTGCCAAGGGTGAGCGCATGCCGGTCGCTGTTTGCATCGGTGGCCCACCCGAACTCATTTTCTCAGCCATTTCTCCCCTTCCGGACAACCTCTCGGAGTACCAATTTGCCGGTATCCTGGGCCAAAAATCGCTCCCCATCACCAAGGCCCTCACCCAGGACCTGTGGGTGCCTGCAGAAGCGGACATCATCATTGAGGGGTACTGCGATCCCACTGAAACCAAACTCGAGGGCCCCTTTGGTGATCATTACGGCTTCTATTCCTTGACCGGCCAATACCCCGTCCTCCACGTCACCGCCATCACCTGCCGTTCCGACGCCATTCTCCCTGCGACCATCGTGGGGCTTCCGCCCATGGAAGACGGTTACCTCGGTGAGGCCATCGGCCGCCAGTTCTCGCCTGTGCTGCAGTTCCAGCATCGGGACGTGAGGAGCGTCCACCTTCCATTGGAAACAGGTTTCCACAACCTCGCCATCGTGTCGTCAAAACAACGCTACCCTCGTCAGGGGCGGAAAACAGCCCTCGGGTTGTTGGGGGCAGGACAAATGATGTTCCTGAAGATCATCGCTGCCATCGACCCCGACCAGAACCCCAAGGACCTCGAAGCCTTCCTTGACGCCCTCAACGACAAGGTGGAAATCAGCCAGGACATTGTGGTGTTGCCCGGCATGGTAGCGGACTCTCTCGAAGCCGCTTCGCCGTTCGAAAACGTGCACGACAAACTGCTCATTGACGCGACGTCCATCGTCCCGACCGACCCGCGCTCGCCCGACGAACCGCTGGAGGGCTCTTACAATCAGCCAACGCCCGAGTGGCGCCAGCACGGCAAGGCTTCACCACCGTTTGAGGGACTTGAAGCGGTTGAGGCCCTTGACGGCGTTCGCCAAGCTCGAATGCTCCGTCCCAACATGCTCGTCGTCTCGACGACCATTGAGGGCACGCCCAGCCCGCGAACCGGACAACACGACGGCGATGATACGCAGGAAGCCCAGCGGATTGAGCGAATAATCCAATTGCGAAATTCAATTTGGCAGTTGGATTCGGAGAAGAACCTTCGCTGGCTGTTCATCACCAACGACGACCTCGACATGACGCACACCAAGGCCCGCCGACGGTTGCTTTGGCAGCTCACCGCTCGCTTTGACGTCGGGCGTGGGTTGACCTTTGACGAGGGACGAGACCGCCTGTGCTGGGACGCCACCACGCCGATCCCCTCCGAGGAGCACGGTGTTCGCCGTTGGCCTGCGGTCACGCTCCATGATGAGGAAACGCTGGCCAAGGTCGCTTCTCATCCCGAACTCAAGAAATACGAATGGCCGCCCCACCTTTCCTTTGGGGGCCCCGAGTGATGGACGTCAAGCAAGTCTTGTCCTTCATCAAAATCGAACACACGCTGTTCTCCCTCCCCTTCGTTCTCATGGGGTACCTGATCGCCGCACGCCAGTTTGGCGCCGGGAGCGACGTTGACCTCCTGTGGATTTTGTTGGCGGCGGTGGGTGCTCGCGGCTTGGCCATGGCGCTCAACCGAATCATTGACCGCGACATCGACGCCGCCAACCCTCGCACGCAGGGGCGCCACCTCGCCTCCGGTGGCATGAGCATGCGGACGGCTTGGACCCTGGCAGCCGTGTTCTTGGCCATGCTGCTCATCAGCGCAGGCTTGCTGAACAGGGTCGCCCTGATGATGGCCTGGCTGCCCGTGCTGACCTTCGTGATCTACCCGTACATGAAGCGCTTCACGTGGGGGTGCCACTTCTGGCTGGGGCTTTGCCTCGGCCTCGCTCCTGCCGGGGCTTGGGTCGCCATCGCTGCAGATGTGCACGGTTGGGGCGCCATCACCGGCTTGCTGTCCGGTCGAACCGAATTTCTGTGGGCGCCCACCATCCTCCCGATCTCCATTGGCGTCGCGCTGTGGATTGCGGCCTTTGACATCAACTACGCCCGGATGGACGTGGAGAGCGACCGGGAGCAAGGCATCCATTCCTTCCCGTCGAAGTTCGGCGAGACGGCCACCACGCGTACAACGGTTCAACTCTCCTTGTTGTGGTTTGCGTGCTTTGCCATCGCAGACCCGATGGACGGCATCTGGTTCCTTGGAGCCGCCGCTGCGATGGCACTGGCCAACATCGTTGTCGTCCTTCGAATGGAACGCTTCGCCGATTTCCAAACGGTGCTGTTTCGCGTGTCGATGCTCACAGGTTGGGTCTTACTGGCTGCGTTGGTTGTCGGTTTTTCCGTTGAATCTGCGGTTGTTGCCCTTGATTGAAGCACCCGTTTCTCACCTCGAATTCAAGATGGTGAAGGTTCTTGAGCCGACTTGAGAAACACGGCCCATGAACCCCATTGTCGCTTCACTGCTTGAATTCAATCAGGCCTTTGAGATTCCGAAACTTGATGCGCCAGGCCTCGGGCCTGACGAACTCATCGAACTCCGAATCAAACTCTTGACCGAAGAAGTGCAAGAATACGCAGAAGCCGCCCGTGCTGGCGATTTGGTTGAGGTCTTGGACGCCCTGGCCGACATCGGCTACATCCTTGCTGGAACCATCATCAACCACGGCATGCAGGGC
>CAXGZM010000037.1:0-12841 GCA_964014165.1 uncultured euryarchaeote
ACGCGTGGGACTGGATCGTTTGGAGCCAACAAACCCCGAGGGTCGGTGGCGTTCAGTGGGGCGGGGACGACACCTTCAGCCGACCGCACGTCGCCAAAGCCCGTCGCCACCTTCACATGCGCTGGGTTCACGACAGCGAGGTTGAGCAGGCGGTCGTGTTCCACGGCATCCGAGGGCCCTTCCGCGAGCGCATCAACGAACTGTTGGAATGGTTGGCCGTCCACCATCCTAGCGTTCAGCCAATGGTGCTGACCCCGCTCGGTGTCATCCCTGCTTCGCTCGAGGACCTCAACCCCTTCGCTCACCTCGACGCCCCGTCGTGGGTGCTTCGTCATGAGCCCGAACGGGCGTGGATTGGACGAGAGATGCAACGCATGGGCATGGCCGGTACGCCGTATGCCACGGTTGATGTGGCCGGTGATGGTCTCAAACAGCGACTTGCGGAAGCGCTCACTTCGCTGAACTTGAGCAACGACGTTCACGCACCGTTGACGCCGGAGGAGCGGGACGCTGCACGCGCCGTCCTGCGGACCAAGCAGGGCCGAGACAAGCAGATGGTGCTGCTCAACGTGAGCTCGGAGGTGGCCAGCGATGTCATGAACGGTGCCGTCTTTGTGGTCAATCGCGAAGGCCGCATGAAGAACATCAACAGCGCGGGTGGCGACCATCTGTTCAGCCCACGTCTGCGTGACGGCGGCCTGTCCATGGCGACGGCCGGTGCCCAAGCCCTGTTTGATCGCCGTCAAGAAGCCCTGCCCACTTCGAGGCCAAGGACCGAATGGTGGGGTCACAGCGGCCAGGGCCCTGCCGTGGTGATCGTTGACAGCGACGCCGAACCCTTTGTCCGCAAGGGACGCAACGTGTTCCACGGCTTTGCCTTGGCTTGCGACCCGTGGTTGGCACCCGGTGAACCGTGCCTCATCGCCAACGAAGCCGGCGAATTGCTCGGGCACGGTGTATCCCAGTGCACCTCAACCGAACTTGCGAGCATGACCAAAGGCATCGCCGTGAAAACGCGAGGCGGTGTTCGCCGCTCTGCATGAACCATGCAGTGAAAGGCTTCATGAGGCGCCTCCACCACCCTTTGAGGTGAGGACCATGACGGATGAACCCATCATCCACACCAAGGATTTGACCAAATCCTACGGACCTCATGTCGCCCTTGACAACCTCAACATCTCCATTCCACGAGGAGCGACCGGCCTGCTGGGACAAAACGGTGCGGGGAAATCGACCTTTCTGAAGACCATCCTGGGCTTGATTCAAGCCACGTCAGGTGAGGGCAAGGTGCTGGGTTATGACATCCGGCATCAGGGCGTGGACATTCGACAGCGCATCGGCTACATGCCGGAATACGACGCCTTGAACCCGGACATGGACGCCATTCACCAGGTTCGCTATTCAGGCGAACTGCTCGGGATGAACCCGACCGTCGCCATGAACAGAGCGCATGAAGCGCTCCAGTTTGTTGGCATTGGGGAGCAACGCTACCGAGAGATTGGCAGTTTTTCAACGGGCATGAAGCAAGCGACCAAATTGGCCTGTGCCATCATCCATGACCCCGACTTGCTGATCGCCGATGAGCCGTCCAACGGCCTCGACATGAAAGCCAGGGAATTCATGATCTCGACCCTGAACACGATGGTTCACGACGCAAAACGCTCCGTGCTGATGGCCAGCCACCTGATGGACGATGTCGAGCGCGTCTGTGAGAACATCATCCTCCTCCACAAGGGCACCTTGGCTGCACAGGGGAAAATCGAGGACCTCAAAGCCATCGATCGAGAAATCGAAATCCATGTTTGGGGGAAAGCCACGCCGCTCGAGCAGCGCCTCTTGGACGACGGGCTTCGTGTTCGACGAGAAGGGCGCGTCATGCGGATCGCACACACCCGAGACGACACCACCACGGCCATCCTACGCGCTGCGGCCGACGTGGGTGCTCAGGTACGACGCATGCACGAATACGAAGCGTCCCTCGAGGACCTTTTCCTCGCCATCATGGACAACCTCGGCTACAGCGTCAAATCGAGCGACGACCTGCTCCGTTCACCGGTTGAGGCCCGCCGCGTGGACGCTCCTGAAACGATGGGAGGTGGTGGGGCATGACCGAAACGAACGCATCACCCGAGGCGCCCGTCACCGGTCAGGCGCGCATGGACGTAGCGTGGGGCTCCAACACCGGGGACGAAGCACCCGAACAAGTCCAAACCGCCAACACCGCTCAAGGCGGTCAAATCTTCGAGCAGCATTACACGCCCTGGACAGGTCAACTCAACCCCCGATGGATGCGAAACTGGTCCATTCTACGCCACCATTTGCTTGGTATTTTCCGCAAGGGCCATCGGCCGTGGACCATGCCAACCCGAATTTTCATTCTCATCGCTTTCCTTGCCTCGCTTTCCGATGCGGGCATGACCCTGCTCTCCGGGCTGGTCGGCAGTTCTGAATTCCATGCGCTGTTCGGTGTCAGCCGAGACAACCTCTACGGGCACGTCCTGGGCTTCTTCCCGAGAAACGTGCTCTACTACCCCATCGTCGCTGCGTTGCTGGTGGGTGGCGTCATCTCCGAGGACCGGCAACACGGCACCTCAGCGCTGTACTTTTCTCGCCCCGTCTCCAGGTTTGACTATGTCGGCATGAAGTTCCTCTCCGTGGCCATCATCCAAAGCCTGGTGGTGCTGGTGACCTACGTGCTCTACTTCCTCGCTGAAGTGGTGGCGTACGGACGTGGCTGGGCGTGGATGGTGGATGTGTTTCCGATGTTCCTGGCGGGGCTTTTGGCCGGAGCGCTCCTCATCTTCACCTACACGAGCATCGGCCTCGGCCTTTCCAGCGTTTCAACGGGACGGTTCTTCCCCGGCATCGGGTTGTTGGCCATCGTCTTCGGAACGAAAACACTCGCCAGCATCGTGAAGAATCTGTTCGAGCGAGAAATTCTCTACCTCATTTCACCCTACGACTGTGCAGCTCACGTGGGCCAGGCCATCATCGGGACCCAAACGACCTACGACCAGTACTCGTGGACGTATTCGCTGGTCGCGTTGGTGGCGATGAACGCCTTGGCGTTGTACGTGCTCTCCTCACGCGTCGCCTCGATGGAGGTGACCCGTGAATGATGCCCGACATCACCCAGCAGGGTGCACCTGCATCTCTTCCACCGCCTGCGGCAAAGGCGCCTGTGGTCTACTTCAACGGCGTGTCAAAATCCTACGGTCGCATCCACGCTTTGAGCAACATCACCTTGGGCTTGAGCGGGGGTGTTACGGGGATCCTCGGCATGAACGGTGCGGGCAAATCGACGCTGTTCAAACTCCTCATGGGCAAACTTCGGCCCAGCGCAGGGCAAGTCAAACTCTTCGGCGTGGACCCGTGGAAGAACCCCGCCCCCTACGCCAACGTCGGCTTTGTCCCCGAGCATGAAAAGATGCACGACTGGATGACGGCCCTGGAGTTCGTCAGCACCTTTGCTCGCCTTCACGGGATGACGAGAAGCGAAGCGGAACATGAGGCTCGACGTGTGCTGGACTTCGTCGGGTTAAGCGACGTCGTCAACAAAGAAATCGGACGGTTTTCAAAAGGCATGCGTCAGCGAACAAAAATCGCTCACGCACTCGTGAACGATCCCGAACTCATCATCCTTGACGAGCCGCTTCAGGGATGCGACCCGCTGGCGAGAACCACCATCATGAACGTGATTCGGGAACTCGGAAAGTTGGGCCGAACCGTGCTCGTGAGCAGCCACATCCTCAGCGAAATCGAGCGCATCACCGAGCAGATCATCATTCTCCACCAGGGAAAGTTGGTTGCCTTGGGCAACCTGCACGCCATTCGAGAACGCCTGGACCAGATTCCCCACACGATTCGAATCATCGGCGATGACGCCCGCAAGTTGGCCAAAGACATCCTCGGGCACCCTGCGGTGTTCGGCGTGAGTTTCCCCACCGACACGGAATTGCTGATTCAAACGTTCCATTTCGGGCAGTTGCATGCAGCGCTCCCGGGGTTGATCGTCGAAAACGGCCACAACGTCAGCATCATCGACAACCCGGATGACGACCTCGAATCCTTGCTCCACTACCTTGCAGGAGGCAACGGTTGATGTCAAAATCCGACCTTCCAAGTTTGTGGAGCGGCATGGACCGCAAAGCCCTCGCCATTGGAGAATTCACCCTCCGCCAACAGCGAAAGCGCCTCTCGACGTGGGTCGTGTTGTTGGTGGGCATCGCCGCCATGGGGGTGTTGACCATGTTCTACATCGACGCCATGACCCGGGATTACGAGGCCGTTGACAACGACGGAGATTCCTACGACTGGGACGGCGACGGCTACCCGAACGGACAGGAATACCTCTACGGAACGGACGTGTACGATGCTGCGTCCCACCCGGGCGTGCTGGACCCAACGGTACTGCCCGACGACCCGAGCGTATGGGTCAACGAAGACGACTTTGATTGGGACGCCCTTGCGGAAGGGAGCGTTGGTGTGGACGACAACGGTGACTGCAACGTGGAGAGCCGTACGAACTCCCAAAAGGACGCCAACCGAAACGGCATACCCTGCGATATTGAACTGGTGGCCGACCGCTACGGCGGTGGTTTTCGCGTGCTCAGTGACGGCAACGTGGACGAGGACCCCGACGACGAGGCCTACGCCCTCGAGGCCATCCACCGAAGCTTCGTTCTCGCCATCGGCAAACTGGGTGTGGTCTTTCTCATCGGTATCTTCGTCCCCCTGTTCATGGCGACCGGTCTCATCCGAAACGAGATGACATCGGGAACGATGCACTTCATGCTGGCCAAGCCGATTGCACGGGGTGAGGTCTTCCTGTATCGACTCCTTGGGTTCTATGCCCTTGCTTGGGTTTACCTGACCGCGTTGATTGCCCTGCTCGCATTGGTGGCCGGGTTGATGGGCCCGGGAGACGGCTTCTTCCGCTTCAGTGATTTGGGCGTGTGGATGTCGATTTGGCTCGCAGCCGTGCTCGCCATTACGGTCTACGGCATGCTGTTTTGCACCCTGGGCGTGATGTGGAAACACGGGATGGTGCTCGCCCTTCCCTTTGCCGCCTGGGAGTTGGGGATGATCCTCACTACGCTGGGCGCCCCGGACGCTTCGATCCTCCGCTTTTCCGTCATCGGTTGGGCGATGAACATCGTGGATGCGGGTGCTGCCATGGCCTGGCAGGACACGCCGCTGATGATTCAAATGGGCCTTTGGGGCGGTGGAAACGGGTCGCTGGAAGGCGCCGAAGCCCTCAACGTGTTCTGGTCCACGCCCGGCCTGGATTTGGGTGCACTCGGGTCCATCGTCGTGTCCATGCTGGTTCTCGTTTTCCAAGCCGCAGCGTGCTGGCTCTTGGGCAGCGTGCTGTTCAAATCGAAGGAAATTGAGTGAGCAGGTCGGGTGAAGAACATGGACGCTCCGGAGACCTTCCAGGGAGATTTCTCCACCATGTGGCGCCTTGGTGTTCGTGAGCCGCTTTGGCACCTGACGTGGGACTGGTGGTGGTGGCTCGTCATGATCGACGACCCCGAGGGCGAGTCGTGGGGCAAACAACTCATGGTGCTCTGGTCGACCAAGGACAACGACCGCGTGGAAGTCAACGGCACGCCGTGGACGCCGAGTGGACGACCGGGGTTTGACGAACACGGTGGCATGCTCATCGACGGCATGGTCTGTGCGTGGTGGTTTGACGGCCAGCGCATGCACGAGCCCTACATCAAGCGGACCTGCGACATGATCGCCATGGACGACAGCCACCCTGCATGGCCCGGAAGCAGCAAAGGCAACGGCGGCGGCGCAGTCGTCCCCTTGCTTCCCGACGACCTCTCGATGGGCCTGCACAGCGACAGGCGCTCGTTTTGGCTCAACCTTCGAGGCGACAAAACGGCGGTTGAGGACGGCGCCCCCGCTGACATGGCGCTGACGTTGACCCCGTGGAACCCGGCCATGTCGGTAGCACGCCCCTCGACGGCCACGTACGCAGGTGGCATGGGCTACGACATCCTTCGCGTCCACGGCACCAACGTCGCTGGCACCATCGCAGGCGAAGCGGTCACCGGCACGGCATATTTCCAGAAGGTCTGCGTTCAGGCACCTTCACCGCCCTGGTATTGGGGTGTGCTGCATTTTGAGGACGGCTCCTACATGGATTGGTTCCTTCCCCACCTCTCACCCACCATGACCGCACGAACACCGCGACCTTGGAAAAAGCGAGACATCCGCCACATCGGGCTTTCCCAAGGCGGGTTGTTCCACGATGCAACACACCGGCGAACCGAACGCTTTGCCCGAGTGACCGTTGAAAAATCGGTCTCTCAACGAACGGAGGGGGCACACGGGCAACATCCTGGAGCGCCCTTGCCGGTGTTTGACGTCCACATGTGGAACGGCCGTACGAGCATCAAACTCACCGTTGAAGCCGTTGAACGGGCACACTGGCATTTCGACCAACCCACGCGAGGGGGCGTATGGTCGCACCTCACGTACAATGAATATCCCCTCAGCCTCACTCGGCTCGAAATCGTTGACGAATTCGGTGTTCGAAAGCGTGCAGATTACGGCTGGGCCAGGGGCAACGCCGAACACGCTTGGGGCGTCCTCCACTGATATTCGGTGTCTTGGTGGGGGAAGTTATTTGATTGACTTGGTCACAAAGGCACATGAGGCCTTACCGTGAGCGATGAAGCAACCGTGGAAGAAGCTGCGAAGGAACCCGTCGAAGCACCGGTTGAAGAGGCCAGCGCCGAGGCACCTTCTGAAGACAAAAACCGGGAGAAGTATCGACTCATTTCCGGTGAAGACATTCTCGAGAACGGCGAAGCCCGGCCGAGCACCCTGGCCTTCCTCGGCATGTACGTGCTCGGACTGGTCGTCTTCGGCGTCCACCTCTTTTTCAACAACCCTCCCACGCCCGCTGACGATGCGCCGTTCTTGACAAAGCTGGCAGCCAACCTGATCGAGTGGACCAACTGGGACAGCCTCCCTCTCGGGTTTGTGTTCCTCATGTGTTTCATCACCTGGGCCAACCGAATGCTGAACATCTCAACCTCTGGAAAGTGGGTGACCGTCGCCTTGCTGTTCATCACCTTCCTCCCGATCATCATCTCGTTGGACAACCTCATCAGCAACATCTTCAACCTGTTCAGCAGCACCGACACGACCTACAATTTCATTCCCATCGACAACTACAATTTCTTCATCTCAGGATTGTTGTTTTTAATTGCCTTCTGGGGGTTCACTTACAAGTATCAACGCAGTTTTTCCTACGCCGTGACGACCAACGCCATCATTTTCCAGCACGCGTTCTTGCTGTCCCGCTCCCACCGTCGCATCCTCTTTGACCGTATTTCTGAGGTCATGGTGGAGCGAACCCCCATGGGGACCATGCTGGGGTACGCCACCGTCACCATCATGACGGATTCAGGCGTTGGCCTGGTCGAAGAATCCGTTGGGGTCAGCGCAGGCGCCGGTGGCAACGTTCCCGGGACCGCACCCGGCGCAGACGATGGCGCTGCTGCAAAAGCCAGCAAGGGCTTCCTCCGTTCCATGTTTGCCTTCATCTCCTACCAGCGAACCACCCGTCGGGTTGACCACGACCCACGCCACTGCTTCTACAAGATCCGAAAGTGGGAAGACATCAAAATGATGCTCAACGAAATGCACCGGAAGCATTCGCAATCCAACATGCTCGAGGACATCAAGAGCGCCCTCACAACCGGTGAAGAAGCCGAAGCATGAGCACAGGCGGTGCCGAGCGAGGCTTGAAAAGCCTCATGACCCACGCAAACACGGAGAAGATACCATGGTCGAAGCGCTGTTGCAAAAACCCATTGAACTGTTCCGTGAAGGCGACATTGACGGTGCCCTCGCTGACCTCGACGAGAAAATCAAGGACAACGGCGACGTTGCAGAACTCCATCACATGTGGGCGGAGTTTGCCAACATGAAGAACATGGAAGCACAGGACGATGTTGTTCCCGGCCGCAAAATCATGAACGCGTACAAGAAGGCCATGGAACTTGATGAGGACAACATGGAGTACATCGCTGACTTCGCTTCCTTTGCCCTCGAATGCCGTCGAATCCCCGTCGCCGTGAAGGAATTCCAGCGCTACGCCCGCCGATTGGAACTCGAGGACATTCCCGTGGACGAGGTGCTGTTTACCGCAAGCCGGAACCTCGTTGACGCCATTGAGGTCATGGACCCAAGCCGCCAAGCACCCATGATTCAGCCTTGGCTCAAGCAAGCACTGGAATGGGCCGTTGGCGCTCTTGGATTTTCGACCGAGGATGCCACCGCCATGCTCAACAGCGACGATTGAGGAGAGGATGACCTGACCGAGAAGGTTCGGTTGTTCTTTCGAATCGGTTATCTCGGCGACGGATTTCACGGCAGTCAAATCCAACCTGACGTACGAACCGTTCAGGGTGAACTCATCCGGGTGTTTCGCTCGTTGAAGTGGCTCACCGGGCCGGAAGAAGAGCAGCTACTCGTCCTCTCAAGCCGGACCGACGCAGGCGTTCACGTCCGCATCAACGGCGGCATCGTTGACATCGAGAAGTCGCTTTGGGACGCGCTTTCACCTCGGAAGATGATCCGGGCCATCGACGACCGACTTGACAGCAACATTGCCTTTCTCACGGTGGAACCGGTGGAGCCGGATTTCAACCCACGCTTGGCGCTTCACCGTACGTACCGGTACCGGCTTGAAGCGATGGAGTTCTGGGTGGAGCCGGACCACGGAGCATTTGCTCGCTGGCTCAGCCATTTTGTTGGCACCTACGATGCACGAAACTTCGCCCGCCTTGAAGAAGGGAAGAACCCGATGCGCACGGTTCTGGCAGCACAACCTTGGATGGACAACGGCCGCTTGATGGGATTTGAGATCAAAGGAGAAGCGTTCCTTTGGAATCAGGTCCGCCGAGTGGCCAACGCACTGTTTCGCCTCTCGGTGGGTGAACTCGAGGAAGACGACGTCGTGCAAGCGATTCAATCACCGTTGACGCCCGTTGATTTCGGTGTTGCTCCGCCCGAATGGCTGGTGTTGTGGGGCGTGGCTTGGGACATCGCGCCGCTGCCGGAAGATCATGGCGCCTCAACGTTCACTCCACCACCGACTGGCCGAACCGCCGAGCGAACCCGAAAAGGGCGCTGGCAGCACGCCGCTCAGCACGAACTCAAGGCCATGTTGTACAACGAGTGGGCCGAGATTGGCACCCTGCCGGTGGTGTACCACCGTTCACAATGAAAGTGTGATGCGGTCGCCGTCGTTGAGGTCGAGTCGCTCCCGAAGGAAAGCGGTCGAGATCACTTCAACGACGTCCACGTGGCGGGTGAGGTCCGGAATGAGCACGGCACATTCCACCGCCTGACCCTCGTGATGGACGGTTCCCTTGAAGGCCGAGGCTCCGCCAAACGAAACACCGTCTCGGAGAAAGCCTCGGATTCGAATTCGCTCGTAAGCCGATACGTCGAGCCCTTTGGCCGCTTCACGGTCTTCTTCCGGAGCATCAAGCGTATCGATACCGGCTTTTTGACGGAGGGCGATGTAGTGGCTCAGCATGCCCGGGTCAACCTCCATGTTGAGGGTGCCAGGCCAAGCCTTGTTACCGAGGATCTCTCGAAACTGGTCTTGGTAGTGCGGCTGTGCCATGAAGACATGCGCTCGTCCAAGACCGCTGCTGACCGTCCCGGAGAGGTCCATGATTTCCCGCAGGGCTCTTTGCTTAAGAGGATGCGTTCAAACCTCCTTGAACCGTTGATAAAGCCTCGCAGGACAATGACACCATGACAACCGAGGATGAACGCCGTGAGGAGGACGATGCAAATGCCGCAAAAGAGGACCCTTCAACCGAAGAGATGGAGGCTTACGTCGAGGCCCTCAACCGGTTTGTTCACCAAGTGGCCGACATGGACTGGCCCGAACAATTTCAACTGGACAACGACGAGAAATTTTGCTTCAGCGTGTTCCGAACGTTCTGGCGGCAGCGCCACCGACAACGGGAGCAAGAAAGGGGAAATCGACGCTTCCACATGCGGTTTGAGGGACCGGATGCTGAGGAGGCACGCCGATTCATGCAGGAAAAATTTGGGCGCATGTTCGGGGGTGATGCGATGCCACTCAACATCGATCCCGAGGACCACCAACCGGACGAGGACCACGTTGATGAAGAGGCGAAGCAGCGCCAACAGCGATTCCGAGACGAGTGGGAATGAAGTGGGACATCACTGGCGAATGCCCGTGGCAAAGGCGAGGAATTCCACCGACGAGCGGCGACTGTCGTTGTTGTTCTTTGCAAACGAAACCACGGAGGTTTCCAAGCGAATGTTTTGCATGGACGTGCAACCAAGTTGGTCTGCCTGTTGCTTCAATCGGTAGAGGGCTTCCCTTCTGCCGTAATCCAGGACAGCATCGTAGGACTGAAGCCGTCCGCCGAACAGGCCCTTGAACCACATGAGGACGACTTGCCCGACCGAGGGGCCAACGCAGATGCTGACGTGGAGCAGGGTCGCCGAGGTGGCGGCCATGTTGTCCATCTTCATGGAGGTAGAAGTGAACCGGTCGCTTTGAAGAACGGTTCCGTGCGCCTTTTCGTTGGCGTCGAGTGCCTCGAACAAGCGTCCTTGATACCAGCGACCCATGGCCCACGAGATCAGTGGGAACGAGATGGAGAGGGCGGTAACGAACAACCCGATGAAGAGCCCAGCGCTTTCTGCCACGGGAACACCTCACTCAACAACAACAGCGGTGCCGTAGCAAAACAGTTCGGAGGCTCCTGCAGCAACGTTGGACGTTGCGAATCGGACGTTGACCACACCGTTGGCTCCCATGGCGTGGGCCTGCATCATCATGCGTTGAATCGCTTCGTTTCGGGACTCGTTGAGAAGTTCGGTGTAGGCCTTGAGTTCACCGCCGACGATGTTCTTCAGGCCAGCAAAAATGTCCTTCCCGATGTGCTTTGCACGAACGGTGGAACCGGTCACGAGGCCCAACGAGGCGGTGATGGTTCTCCCTGGAATGGTTTCAACGTTTGACATGTGCAGTGAGATGGTCGCACCGGGTTGCATGGAAGTTCCTTGACTTCCTTGCCTAAGAACTTCACGCCAACGTCATCATGCAGTGAGCGTCGTGCCGAGCCGACTCGGAAGGCTGCTCCCGCCCACCTCAAAGGATGGGTTGGTTTCGAAGCCATTCAAGGTCCGAGATGTAGAGCTGACGAATGTCATCAAGGCCCAGCACCAGCATGGCCAAGCGCTCAAGCCCCATTCCCCATGCAAGCACGGGCGAGGTGATACCGAGCGGTTCAGTCACTTCAGGTCGGAAAATGCCGGCGCCTCCCAACTCCAGCCACTTCCCACGCCACTTGACTTCGATTTCAAGGCTGGGTTCGGTGTAGGGGAAGTATGCCGGGCGAACCCGGACCTCCGGATAGCCCATTTTGGCATAAAACGTCTTCAGGGTGGTCACCAACATCTGCAAATTGGCACCTTCCTCCATGATGATGCCCTCGATTTGATGGAATTCGGGAAGATGGGTGCGGTCGATGGCTTCCTTTCGGAACACGCGGTCCACCGAGAACACACGGCAGGCCTCGTTGGGATGCCGGGCCAAGTACTGAATCGTGTTGACCGTGGTGTGGGTTCGAAGCAACGGACGCTTCGAGACTTCCGTGGAATACGACCCGCCCCAACCCGTTGAACCGGTATCTCCACCGTGCTCGTGAATGGCCTTCCATGCTTGCATCACATCCTCGTCAAGGTCGATGCTCGCAGGCTGATCCAGGTAGAACGTGTCCTGCATTTCTCGAGCCGGATGGTCCTGCGGGATGAACAGGGCGTCCATGTTCCAGCCTGCCGACTGAACGTAGTCGTCCACCAGTTCAGAAAAGCCCATTTCGAGGAAAATAGCCCGAATGCGCTCGATGAGGGCTTGCATGGGGTGGCTCCGACCGGTTCGTGGCGTGGTCGCTTCAAGCGACACGTCGAATGAACGGAAGGTTGCGGTTTTCCACGCCTCGCCCTGCAGGAGTTCTGGCGTGATGTCGGTGATCACCATCGTTTCTTGCAGGTCGTCGGGTGAAACGGCCTCACCCTCAGCGGTCAACCGCCAGTGGCGTACCGTGGTCTCAACGGATTGGATGAGGCCCTTGCGACCTGAAAAGTGCTTCAGCATGGATGCGTCGGCATCGGCTGCGTCGAGAGGCAAGGATGCAAGGAAGGCGGTGCGCTGGGCAATGGTGTTGGCGATGGCATCGGGTTCGGCCGCAACGAGTTGGCCGCCCGAAATTTCGACGCCGAGTTGCTTGAGCAAACCAACACCCGGTCCGGCCTCGTGGCGCTCAAAGGATGCCTGAAGACCTTGCATGGTGGCGGCCTCTTCCGCTTGCATCCAAGCCCAAAGTCGCGCTTCGAGCAATCCATCTTCAACGGCTTGTTCGCCCGCCGCATCCAAACGAATTTCTCGGAGCGTTTCCTCTGCGACCTCAACCAAGCCGTGGTTCTGCAAACCGTGACCTGCACCAACGGCAACGGCTTGGTCGGACCAGTCACAAGCTGCGAGAATTCCTTCAAGGTCCCAAGAGCGGCTGGCTTCGCTCAACTGCATGGCCCGCAACATGCGTCGCTCAGGGTTGAGCAAGTCAGGGGCACCCATGCAACGCCCAGCCGCACGCGTGCTTTGAAATCACCGTAGGAAAAGGAGCCGTGCCCCTCGTTCACTCTTCTTCATCCCACAACTGAAGGCCACAAGAGGGGCAGGTGTACGATGCGGGCCGAGGTCCATCCTCCACCTGAACATGACCGCACGAGCCGCACAAAACGGATGTCCGGACCGGGT
>CAXGZM010000038.1:0-12819 GCA_964014165.1 uncultured euryarchaeote
CCCATCCCGTGCGACTTCAGGGCGGAAAGCGCGTGATCGATCACCGGCTGATCGTGACTCGCTACGCCAACGTAGGCACCGGCGTCCAACATTCGGTCAACTGCAGCATTGGTGGCGTCAACGATGTCTCGATAACCCGTGAAGGAAATTTCCTCCGGTTCGAGGTAAATGCCCTTGCAGATTCGATAGTCAGCGCCAGGGCCGAGCGTTGTCTGAAGAGCATCGATATCACTCAAGGTACGGAACAAACGACCCTGCAGAACCGTGCCAACGTTGGTGAGGCCCTCGGCGTGGAGTGCGACAACCACATCGATGGTATCGGTGGTGACGCGGTGATCTTCCATGTCGAGGCGAACAAACATGTCTTCGCTTGCTGCCATTTGAACGAGCTGGCGTATGTTTGCCATTCCCTGTTCCCGGTCGATGAGAAGGCCGAAGGCCGTGGGTTTGATGCTCAAATTGGCATCGAGTTGATGGGTTTTGATGGCGTCCATCACACGAATGTACTCCTCGAGGAAGAATTGTGCTTCATCCATGGAAGAAATTTCTTCTCCCAAGACGTCGATGGTGAAGCATGCACCTTCGTGGCTCAACCGTTGCATCACCGAAACAGCATCTTCGAGGCTTGTGCCTGCCACGTAGCGACGGCTGACCCAACGGACAAACCACTTTGGCATCCGAACGGTGGTGGCAACCACCAACTTCGAGAACCAGCTCACCATGGACATCGGACGAGGGAGGCGCTCTTTGACCCTTTGTGCTGGTCGTTATGCCTGCCCGATTCGCTCTTTGATTTGGTGCGTGGTGAGAAGAGGAACACCTTCGGACGCGAGGAATTCTCTGATGGCTTGGCGTTGCCAGCCTTTGAACGCCTTTTTGTCCATGGAACAAACGATGTCCCCGCCCGGGAACGATACTCGAGTAGCGTCCAAACCTGCTTGGATGGATTGACGCCACGTGCCGAGGACCTCATCGTCATCTGTTCGAATAAAGGGAAGCGCATAGGTCGCCAGCATGTGGCCGAGCCAAACGCCCTCAAGCGCTGCAAGTTGATTCGCACGTGGTGCGTAATGGCCACCTCCCAAGGTGACAAGCACGAGCTGCCCTGCATGCAGGTCCGGTTGCCACGCATCGACCTCACGCTTCAGCAACCCATGGTGGATGATGGAGGCAAGCAGCCGAGCTGCTCCCATGTGGCCCCACGTCGCTTCGGTTGAGCCCACTTCAATGAACAGGCAGGGTACGTTGGTGACCGGTCCGTGGTGCGTCACTTCCAATGACAGGTCAAACCCAGCGAGATCCGGTTCGGTGGGTGCCACTTCCAACAGCCGTTTCCACCACGGAGCAAGGCGAGTCGATGGAGGCGGTGCCACACCTCCTACGCCGCCGTAGGGACCGACTTCTCCCTGCACCAAGTGCGGTACACCAACGGGGTGAAGCGTGAGGGATGCCTGTCCGCTGACAGCCACGTGTCGGGATGGAAAAATGATCTCGGCGACCTTCTCGCCCGTGATGGCTTCCCAGCGTTGATCGAGGTGGTCCTCGAACAACAAACCGTTCGGGAGGTACACCATCCTGAGGTGTTGAAATTCAAAGGTAGGATGCCCCTCGAATCGATCGGTCGCCGTCCAATCCTCCAGTGCTCGAAGGGCATCGGCTTGGTTGGTGCTCGCAATGTCCTGCTGGTTAACAGCCAGAAGAACAACGGAGGTGGCGACCATGGTCTTTTCTTTGAACCGTCCTATTTTGAGGTGACTCAGACGAGGATTGACATAGAAGCAACATGTAAACGATTCATGGACGAGGGACTGCCACCCAGCATCCCGTTTTTACCCGACAACCTCGTTCATCATGAAGAGGGAGCATTGGTAACGGGAATGGACGGCGAAATGCAGTGGCTCGACCCTGCGATGCACCCGTTGGGCCCGGTATCCACACCCCACCCGATGCGCGTTCGTCAAGGCGTCATCACCGACGGCCACCTCATTGCAACATGGCTTGACCGTGAACTGATGCTCGCTTGCATGGGGGCGATTCCCGTGGGTACAGCCGAAAACGGAGAGCAACGGTCCGAACTGAGAACCTCAATCGGTTCGCGAACCATCCACTACCCAGCCGGTCATGCTTGGGCCCACGCCCTTGACGCCGAACCCATGGCCCTCGCAACCAACGGTGACATCGTCGTGTTTGACCTCTACAGAAGAGGTCTCTACGGAATTGGAATCAACGCAGACGAACACTGGCGAATGCCGCCCCCCACCTGGTCCTATCCCAAACGACGACCAAGAAACGAGGAAACGGTCGCCGTCCACGTCGTCGGTGACGAATGTTGGGTCACCTCTCGTGGCGGTCGGGTACAGCGGCGTTCACTGAAGGACGGACAACTGTTGGAAGAGCACATCTTGCCGCAAGCTGAAGCCCCCGTTGAACATCACTTCAAACATCATGCTCACGATTTACTCTGCTCGACCGAAGGCACGATCACGTGGATGTACAACATGGAACCGATCAAACAACTTCGCCTCAGCGGGCCGATTCAATCGGCCATCTACGATACCAAAGCCGAAGGTTGGCGAATTGCGGGCTGGCGTGAGGAAGTGGTCATCACGCGCCTCCACGAACAGCGGCGTCCGACAGAAGAACTGCCCGTTCATGTTGTTCCCATGGGAAGCGGTGCGTTGGTCCTCTACAACGACGGTTCGTGGGAGAACAGCCCGTTTGAATTCAATCAACCAAGTGAGGATTGAGTTTCACTCGATCGTCTCGGTGTAGCCACATCGGCCACACGACTTTCGGTTGTTGTGGACGGCGAGGAAGACACCGGGTCCACAGTTGGGGCAGTGCTCTGCACGGACGAGTTTTCCATCCTCGACCTTGTATTTTGACCACTTGGCCTTGGGGTTCGGTCCGTCGCCCATCACTCATCGCCCCCTTCGGATGCGGTCTCGCTGCCACCAGAGGAACTGCGAAGCTCTTCATGGCGCTTGTGAATGTAACCGGGCTCGACGGCCATGGCTTCCTCCGAGGCATAGATGTAAGCGAGGCCGGTGGTCAAGGGCTGGCCGAAGCGGGTGTTGCAGTCCTTCACCACGATGAGGTCGCTGTTGGAGCCGGGTTCAAGGGTCTGTACGAGCGCAATGACTTCCTTTCGGGAAGGCGTGGATTTCTTGTCATGTTTCCAACTGAATGAGATTTCAACCCGGTTGAGAATTTTGTTTTCCTTTCGTTCTTTAATTTGCATGATATCACCTTCATCGAATGTTTACTTTGAGAGCGTAGCGACCCGGCTTGTCGACTTGGAGTCGCTTTGCGATTTCAGAGCGACCTGGGTTAACGATAATGACGTAGCCCGTCCAGTCGGAGGAAACAGGGGCAGATGGGTGGTGCGGGCACTGGTCAACGCCATCGTTGAGAATCATGTGGCATTCGCCACAAGCGAAAGGCATCTTGGCCATGTTCACTCACCACTTCCTTTCCGTTCCCACTGCGGTGAACCGAGGCCGTCCTGCTTGCTCGTCAGGCCAATCTTGGAGCGACGAGGATCGGAGGTGTCCGGGGAGAGCGAAACGATTCGGGCACGCACAAACGAACCGATGGAGAGCTCACGTCCGGTCTGGCGTCCGGTGATCTTGTTTGCACCGATGTTGATGTCGACGGGTTCGTCCATGATCTGGGACTTGTGGAGCAGGGCCTCCATCGGGCCGATACGAACGAACGCACCGAATTCGTTGACTTCTGAAACAGCCCCTTCAACCACTTCTTGATCGTCCATGCAGAACAAAACAGCGTCGAACTGGACTCGCTGATAGATGGCACCGTCGCCGTGGATGATCCGACCGCGACCGATGGTTTTGTGATTGTTCGTGACCAGCACGAATCGGTTTTCTGCGTCGAATTTCCCCTCAAACGCGTCCATTGACAAGCGGTCAATGTGCTGGTCGAGGGATTGCCCCTTGCGCATGTATTCCGCAGGAATGCGGATGGTGTCTTCCTTGGTTACGACCTTGTACATTTCATCACCTCTTTGCGTTCTCAAGAGGACGATGAAGACGGGGAGTCAAGCGACTCTTCCGTCCTTCACCGGTAAACCCTCAGGAGAGAATGCGACCGAAGTCAGTTCTGCCACCGACGGCCCCTATTTAATTCAAGCGGCTTCAACAGCCCACGAGCATCAGCGCTGTACCCTTCTTTCGAGGATTTTGATGCAGACCGGAAAAGGTGTTTTAGGTGCTGAATCATCCATAAGCAATAACAACCCCCCGAAGCAGGTGAACAATGATGAAGACCATCGCACCGTTCAGCGACCGCCGTCAAGGCGTTGCCGTGGTGATGGTTTGGCTGATGCTGAGCGTGATTTCCGCACCCTTTGCTCATTTCAGCTCGCTGGACGATGACCTCAACATCAAGCGAACAGGGGCGACGCCGTGGCAAGGGTATGAACAGCCATGGGCACAATACGCCAAAACCCCAACGCACAACCAAAGCGTACCGGACCACGGACCTGATGGCGGCCCAGGTGAAGGGAATTTGAGCGAAATGACGTCGCTTGCCACGTTGGAAAACCCCGTGGTGAACTGGCAGGTGTTTGAAGATTCCACGGACAGCGATGCTTACGGTTCAGTGGTTGGGGATTTCTCAAACAGCATCAGTGCTACAGAAACCGCAGTTGAGCGATGCGGTCAAGGCACGCTTTACCCCGTCCTCGTATCGAGCGAGATTGCAGACGGAACACGAACGAGTTTCCTCAACATCATCTCAGGCAACGACGCAAAAATTGCTTGGCGTGTTTCTTTGGGCTCCACCGAAGCCATCCGCTCCACGCCGATGATTCACGATGTTGACGGCGACCAGATGCCGGAAATCATCGTGGCGTACGACACGCAAGGAGCCTTCAACATCGACGTTTGGTCCCCGCGATTAACCTGCACGGAATCCAACTGGCAAACATCCGGACACAGCAACGAATTGATGTGGTCCTACAGCGATGCCGACGTTCGAATCGGTTCACCTTCTCCACACTGGCCGACGGCCAACAGCGATCACAAAGCGGTCACGCAACCGCTGCTGGCCGACTTGGAGTTGGACGGTCATCCCGAACTCATCGTTGCCGTCGTTGACGACCCCGACAACAACCCGCTGGTGAAAGTCAACGCTTACGGCTTGACATCATCGCAACCATCCGAGGAAGATTGGAGTGTGTCCTTGGACAGGGGCACACACCCGTCCGACCCTGTTTGGGCCCAACTTGACAGCAGCACAACGTCCGTGGTCCTCACCACCATTGACGGAGATTCAGGGAACATGTGGATTTGGAAAATCGACGGTGAGTCGGGCTCGCTGGATTGGGAACGCGTCGCCGTTCAAGGCACGGACAGCGATTCCGATGCACCTCGCCTTCGGCTCCCAGGACCCATCATTGTCCAACTCGACCAAGACCCTGCACCGGAAATGGTGTTGACCGTACCGACCGATGCGAACGGGCGGACCTCCGGAAGCGGGGCTCGCTTCATCGGCATGGAGTTGACATCGACCACGGAGGTGTTCAATTTCAGAGCACAAAACGGGTACGCTGATGCGCAACCGCTGGCCATGGACACCGACGACGATGGCGTAGACGACCGATTGTGCTGGGTCACCTGGTATTCAGAGGAGTCGTTCAATTTCAATCGAAAAGGCATGCTGGGTTGCACCGACATCTCCGACAGTTCGCCCGTCACCGAGTGGACTCGAGACTTGCAGCGAGGGGCAGGTACGGACAACGATGAAATTGCGGCCTCACCTCCATTCTGGCTTGACATCGACGGACAGGGAACACCAGAAATCCTCGTCGGTTTTGGACGAAGGTTCTGGGCGTTTGACGGAGACACCGGCGCCTCGGCTGACATCAACGATGCATGGTCGACCCCGCTGAGCATGCCCCACCGGGTATGGACCGCCCCTGCCGTTGCTGACATTGATGGCGATGGTCACCTTGACGTCTTGTTCGGTGACACCCTCGTTTCCGACCGCGGTGTAGACCTCACCCCCGCCCTCGACAACCGAGGCCTTTCGTTCAACCCCGCCCAAGCCGACCCGGGCGAGACCGTGACGGTCACCGGCCAGTTTGCCAACGTTGGCACCAGTGAAGCGGACGAGGACGTCGATGCAGCCATCGTCATGAACGGCGTCGAACTCTATCGCGAACGATTCACCAACAGCGATCCTGTGGCTCCGTCGGGAGAGGGCGGGCCGCTGACGTTTTCTTACGACTTTGTAGCAGAACTCGGCGTTCATGAATTTGAATTGGTGCTGGATGTCAACAACAACATCACGGAGCAGCGAGAGGATAACAACCGTGAGCGTACCCAGTTCAGTGTTGTTGAACCGTACCTTGCAGAACTCAGCGGCCCTCTTGACCCGCCTCGAATTCCCCCTGGGACGTCCCAACAGGTCGACCTGCAGTTGCTGGCCACCGGCTCGAAAACCGGCGACTGGTCCGTTTCGTACGATTCCAGCCAGCTCCCAGATGGGTGGACCTTTGACCCAGCCACCAATCAACTCCTCGATCGGGAACTGGTGCCGGATGTTCCCCAAACCCTGACGTTTGACGCCAGCATTCCCGAATCAGCGTTGGGAGATGAATCCGGCGTGGTCTCCTTCACCATGGCGCTGGTTGCTGACCCATCGGTGAACACCACGCTCGACTTGCAAATCGACGTATTCCGAACCCGTGGACTTGATTTAACCGGTGCCAGCGGAATGAACGCATCCGTTGGACATGGACGCCCTGGACAAACGGCAAAAGCGTGGTTCATGGTCGAAAACCTCGGCAATGCTCCAGAGAGCACGACATCGATCACATGGACGGCTCCTTCATGGGGCGGCTCGCCTTCAATCCACGACGCCGGCGGTCAACAATTGTTCAGCATCGCCTTGGACCCCGGTGAGTCCAAGGTTCTCTTTGCTCACCTCGATACACCGGGCAGCATCAGTTACGGGAGTGACACGCAGTCCACGCTCACCATGTGCATGGGAAGCGGCGAAGATGCCTTGTGTGAATCCATGCCGTTCACCTTCACCGCCCACAAGGTGGTCGCTCAACCCATGCACCACCGTACGCTTCCCGATGCGACGCTGACGTGGGACTTCCAAGGCACCGTTCCTGCATCCGGAACGGCAACATGGAGCATGAGTTCGATGGGCATGCTCGAACCCGATTGGGTATGGAGCACCAGCGGTGATTTGAGCATCAACGGTACCGACCTTGTGGCACAAGGGACCCCTGGTGGCGTCCTCACCGGTGATCTCACCCTGCAACTCCCCGCCGATGCCGTACCAAAGCGCCACACCTTCGCTTCCCAAGACAGCGCAGACGCTGATGCAGATTTCAACATCAGTCTCCACGTGTTGCAAATCTTCAGAGCAAGCGTAAACGTGATCGAACCGAGTGCGCCCACCCCGGGCCAAGCCCTGTCCCTCAACGTCAGCGAAGCACATCGATTTTTGTTGTTCCTTGAGAACCCAGGAAACGGCCAAGACACGTTTTTGCTCAGTGCTGCCGTTCGCGGTGGTGGGTCCACGAACGTTCCCGACGTGTCCTTCACCTTCTATGACCCGCAGAAAACCCTGGGGGCGTTGGCAACCGGCATTGGTACGGTGGATGTGACGCTGTCTTCAGAAGTTCCTGCTCTCACACCGTTCTTCCTTGACTTCACATGGACATCGCTCGGGGGTGAAGGAGTGGAAGACACCGTCAGTGTCGAGGTCCAAGCAGCGCAAAGCCACGAGTGGTCGGTGGCGGCCATCAACGATACGACCACAACGGGAATCCCCGGCGAGACGCTTACGTTTGAATTCAACCTCACCAACACCGGGAACGCCGTGGATTCGCTGTTGCTGCAACCTGAAATCCACCAGCAGCCGTTCGGAAACGATGCAGCGCAATGGACGGCAGCGGCTGTTCAAACTGCATCCGTGGAGGTCAACAGCACGACGCCGCTGGTCTTTACGGTGGACATCCCACAGGACGCATGGGCCATGTCAGTGGTCAACATCACGCTGCTTCACATGACCAACGGCTACGTCATCGGCCAAACATCACTGGGTATTCAGGTGGAAGCCGTGTCCGGATGGAAATTGAACTTGACCAATGCCGATTTAGAAGTCAACCCGGAAGGGGAAAACCTCACCTTCACCCTTGTCCACACGGGAAATGCGTTTGAGAAACCGTACTTTGCCAAAGCCGGGGCAGGATGGAACATCACGCTTCCCGATGATGCCCCCGAAGTGGCGCCGTATTCAACGACCACCTTTGACGTCCACGTTCAACCGCCCGAGGACGCCATTGCAGGTGAGGTAGGTGTCCTGCGTATCCGCATCACCGGCAACGACACAACTGCACTGGTGGTCGAAGAAATTCCCGTGAGGGTCGGTGCCTCACCTCAGATTGACGTTGACCACCGGGGTGTTTGGAGCGTGAACGAGCAGGGAGGCTACCCCACGGCCTGGATTGAAAACCAAGGCAACGACATTGCCATGATGACCGTGGACCTTGACGGCCTCCCGGAGGGATGGTCCACCGATCAGGGAACACAAGTCATCCTTGCCCCGGGTGAGGTTGCCGGAATCCCGATGAACCTCGTACCAGCAAGTGATTGGAACAAACAGCGAATCCTATTGACGATCAACGTTAACCATCCCTTGCTCGGCGTTGAGAGCCACAGCATTGAGGTTGAGTACAGTCACGTATCGTTTACCAGTTCCCCCGTTGTTGATGCGTTTGCTGGAACAGACCAAACCGTCGCGTTCGTTGAGGTGGCTGGTGATGCTGTTGAGTTTGAGGGTCAACTCGCCGTGTCGATGTCAGATGGCAGCGTTGGATTCACCCAACCTTCAACAACCGGAGAATATGTCCTTTCGTGGTCAACAGAAAACGAGACTGGAAATTTGTCCGTCTACGCCGTTGCCCGACAGTACCCCGACTCAAGCATCACGTGCGAATTCCTCGCCGGTGCATTTGATGACCTTGGCCGAACAACTGTCGAGGGTTCTGTGGCCACGTGTGATCTCGCAGCAGGGGAGACCGAAACCCTGCGTGCGGTGTTCACCCTCGTTAATTCCATCGGCGACCGGATTCAGCTCACGGAAGAGACCTTTGTCATCTCTTCCGGCCAGCAACAAACGGTCAACATCAGTCTTGAGGGCTGGAACCCCGAACCGGGTTTGTTTGATGTAAAACTGACCGGGCACGACCAATACGGTCGCAACCTGTTGGAGACCGAAACATCGGTGGTCGCCCGGGAGCAGGGTTGGAACGTCGGTATCAGTTCCCTTTCCAGCGATGGGGACATCAACATCGGCATCAAGCGAAGCGGGTACGAATTACTGGAAGACGCTGTGTGTGAACTCTTGGTTGAAGCCGACGGTGGATGGTCCACCACCTACATCGTTGACATCGCCTACGCCGAATACGCTCCGGTGATTCAAATCAAAGACCCGGGTAGCATTGAGCGGGATGAGAAAATCACGGCGACGCTTTCGTGCAGCGTACCGTTTGATACCGACGACAACCCGGAGGATGACTCCATGAGCACGTACTACAAGCCGGAGAATGTCTTGGCGGTCTCCTCCAACGACATCGGTTGGATTGTTGGCGTGGCCGTCCTGATCCTCGCCCTGTCCTGGCTGACGGGTGTCGTTCAAGTTGGGAAAAAGCAGCAACAACCCCAACCCGCTCAGAGAAAGCCTGCCAAAGAGACCAATCACCAAGAAGCAGCGGAGGTTTCAGAAGCAACCAGCGAAGATGAAGAACAGGATGACTTCCATATGGAGGTCGTGCCTTCATCAGAGGCACCGGCCGTCGATGAGGAGATGACTGCTGTGGAAGCTCCGGTGGTGGAAGTGTTCGTGGAAGAAGAGAGCACACCCGTGCCAGAGGACACCACGGCGAGTGGCCGTCTTGCCAACCTTCGCCAAGAGTTGGGTGGAGACGAAGCGAACGAACGAGAAGGATCCATCGAAGACCGCATGAAGAAGTTCTTCGGTGGCAACGAGTGATGCAAGTCCTTATTTCGCTGTGGCGGAGCCACCCAGCATGGACGAGGAAATCCAAGCATCCACGACGGCGTTTTTCACGCTTGATGCGTTTGATGGTGACCTCGCATCACCGCTCATGGCTGCGATCGAACAGGCCATGAACGGTGATGAGCAAGAATGGAACAACCTTGTCGAGGCCCATCCAACACTCAGAGAGCGATTGATTCAGCAGGGCATTGAGACCCCGTCGTCCTTCACTACCATCCGATGGGACCCTGCAATGATCCTCTTCACATCGTGCGTAGAACTCACCAACGACGGCCGACCTCTTCCCCTCGGTGAGACCATGACCAGGGAGCGATTTGGACGATTCCCGTACGGCGACGGTTCAGCTCTGGGCTACTTGCTGGAGTTCATGCGACCGAACCGTAGCATCACCGACCACGACGGACAGAGCATCTACGATGGCCTGGTCCAACTGCTTGAACAACTCGCCCATGGCTGTGAGGAGCAACAACGCGGGCATCAGCGATTCGAGGATGGCTTTGGTGGCATGCAGATTCACGGCTTTTTGCGAGCGGAAGAAGTCCGTCTACTCCGAAAGAACCTCGCCAGCCGTGCGTGGACTGCATCGTACGAGGAGCCGCTCGACGGCGGTGTTGCGGACGTCGCGAAGCACTTCACCACCTTGCTCAAGGCAGCCGAACGCCGAAGGGTCGGACTGGCGTTGCGCACACATCGCTGAATCAGAAGTCGAGCGAAGTGAGACGTTCGTACATGGATGCATAAAGTGCAGCCGTTTCGTCAATCACCGATTGAGGCAGTGCGGGGATTGGCGGTTCTTCGGTACCGGCATCACGGGCTTTGTCGAGGGCAGCTTGGTGTCCGGTTTCGATGTAGTGCGACCGCACAAATTCCTTGGAGAGTTCAATGCATTCGCCGTTGGCGTATGCCTCAGCATCCCACCAGCGGTCCTCATCAAGCGTACCAAACGTGTCAACCAGGACAACTTCCCGGTTCGTGCCGAGGGCGAATTCCTTCTTGCCGTCCACGTGAATCAAACCGTTCTTGGCTGCTTCTCGCTCGATGATCTCGTCAATGGCGAGGGCCGCGGCGACGATTTTCTCGTATTCTTCATCCGTGATGTTGGATATTTCGAGCGCTTCTTCTCGACCAATGTTCCTGTCAAAAGTCTCAAACTTGGTGGTGACTTCAACGAACGGCTGTGAGAGTTTCACGCCGTATTCGCAATCCGCTGCGACACCAAGCGCTTCTGCCGTGAGTTCACCGCGCTGGAACCGTCGCCAAGCTGATCCGGAGAGGTAGTGGCGTACAATGACTTCCAACGGGACAAAGACCCACTCCATGTCTCGTGGAATCGCACCGGGTTCCTTGATGACCTTGACTTTGCGAACCAGGCAGCGATCGGGTGCATTGACCTCGATGAGGTGGGTTTTGCAGATGCCCGCTTCTTCGATGAGCTTGAACCAGTGTGCAGTGGTGCGATTGAGTGACTCACCCTTTCGTGGAATCAAGGATGGAATGATCTGGTCGAACACCGAGATCTGATTCGTGAACCGAAATTCATAGACGTCGTCGTCGTCGGTTGACCACACTTGCTTGACTTTCCCTTGGTAGAGCATTTCTCCCATGGCCTTGAACCGCTGAAATCAGCCTTTGAACATTTCATACGACCAGAATGGTCGATTTCAAAGGAAACCCAAGGCGTCTTCAATGCGGTTAAGTTCAGGACCGGTGGTTTGAGTCCCACTGATGGCCCCCGTATCGGAAGCGCAAACACCAGCACCCACGTAAGGTGATCCGAACGAAACGGTTCCCACCATGGGTTTGACGCCGAGAATTTCTTCGATAAGCAGCGCTTCGTCCGGTGTGACATCAGGGTGAAGCAACACGCCGTTGTTGTTGGCGACGGCCAAACTTCCAACCACGTCTTGACCGGCTACAGTGGTCGCAGCAACGTCCACGGCGAGCACCTCTGCGAGGATTTCAAGTCCATCATGTGGAATGCTGGGTGATGCGACGGCGCCTTGCTCGTTCACGACAATGAGGTTTCCTGCCGTGTTCACACCGCCCTCCATGACCACCACGTCGCCGAAGGCTGTGAGTTGGTCGATATCACTCTCGGTCGCAATATCAGCGACGGCAATGCCCTTGCTGTTGCCGCAAACCAAGGCACCGACGAGGCTGGAGCCACCGATCGAAATCGGCTGCAACTCCAAACCAAGGCACGTCTCAAAGGCTTCCACCGTCGGCTTCGGCAATTCGGGAGGATGGAAAAGCACGTTGCCAACGCTGGCCAGGTGGATGCCCACTTGGTCGCTTCCAAAAATGTCGACCGTGTCTATTGGCATGTGCTCATCACGACCTCTGTCTTGGAGTTCTAAAACGTGGTGTTTGGTGATTTGCCCGAACGCAAAAAAGGCCGGCCTCCATCGGAGGTCCGGCCTTAAGCGCCCTTGCGGGTCGAGGAACCCGAGGTGAAAAGAGAGGGGCACAGTGACTTCCTTTCCCGTGGACTCTCGTACCACAGTAATGGGAGAGACGCAGAAGGGCTTGACTTCTGGGTTCGGAATGGGACCAGGTAAACACCTTCGCTGTGACCGTGCACCCATCTCTTTTCGAATCGGATAGGTTGCGACGGAGCGTCGCAAATTGAATTGGCATGAACTTTTAGACGAAGGGCACTCATGGTGCGGTTACGATACAACACGAAAAAAAGATGCTCGAACATTAGTGCTGCTGGACTGAATACGTCGCCGAAGCTTCGTACTTACATCCGCAGTC
>CAXGZM010000039.1:0-12575 GCA_964014165.1 uncultured euryarchaeote
CCCTCCAGCATTGGGAGGTACGAATTCTGCTCGGTGTCTTGTTCCTGTTCATTCTTCACGAGTTGATCCTTTGGCGTGGCCGTCTTGGCGTCGTCAACCGAGAGGTGATGCGGTCCACGTCGGCCAACAAATTCCTCGCCATGCTCGGCGTTCGCAGTCTCACCTTTCGCTGGAGCCTCGCCCTCTGGCACGGCCTGTTCTTGGGGGTCATCGATGCGGTGCTCGGTCGGAACGGGCATCGCCGGTCATGAAGGGACTCAGTCGATGTTTTCGTCGCCTTCGGGGACACGGCTGGCGTGGTCCAAAGCAACACCTGCCGCCATCAAGGCGATGGTGACGGAATACACGCCGACATCAATCCACCCTTGGCTGACGATACCGAAGTAGAGGTAGAACGCCAGACCGAGCAGGAGGCACCATGCGGCCATGGTACGCTGACCACCGGCAACCGATGTGTCGTTGAGGGCCGTCCAGGTGTCGTTGATCACCAAGCCACGGAACCATTCAGCAACGGGTTTGTGCCGATTGATGGTCCTGGTGCCGAGAGCGATGAGGCCTGCGCATCCGGCAAGGAAGATGGTATCACCGAGAACCTCGAAGTGGAAGCCGTCTTTTGCTTCACCGAAGGCGGCGTTGGTGGCTTCGAAGGTGAGCAGGCCTCCCCAAGAGACGTGGTAGTTGGGGTGAATCATGCCGACCATGTTCAATGCGGCCAGCAACAAGCCCCAAAGGCCCACGCACACCATGACGGACGCATACACGGGAACCTTTCCCGTGCTGGATTGGCCGTTCGTATCGTCGCTCATGCGCCATGCGACTTGCGTACTGCATTTAAGCACACCGAAACGGCGGAACACTGAACCTGTCCGCTGCCTCACAACGAGGTTTGGTGGTGGTAGTTGGAACGGAAGACCGTTCGCATCTCTTCTTCAGCGGTGCTCATGATTTCACGAACGTCGACGTTGGCGGGAATGCAGGAATTGATCTCCTTGGAACGGCCATAACGCCCTTTGCTCACGGTTCGAGCGGTGACAAGACCGAGCATGTCGAGGTTCGAAATCAGGCCGGAAATTCGGCGCTGTGTCAACGGGTTTTGACGAATATGCTTGCAGGCCTGCCGGTAAATGTCGTACACCTGCCCGGTCTGAACGTTGCGAAGACCGTTCTGTTCGTTGAGCAAGATGGCCGCCAAGACGAGTTTTTGTTGGCTCGGAAGGGTGGCAATGACCGGTGTCATTTGATCGGACTCAATCTGGCTCTGAGCGATACGGACATGGTTTTGATTGACCACGGATTCGCCGGATTGTTCGGCTTTTTCGGCTGAAATACGGAGCAAATCCAAGGCGCAGCGAGCGTCGCCGTGTTCTTGAGCGGCCAGTGCTGCACACAGCTCAATGACGCCGGGGCCGATGGCTTCGCCGTTGAGCCCCTCCTGGTGCCAAGAGCGATGAGGCCTGCGCATCCGGCAAGGAAGATGGTATCACCGAGAACCTCGAAGTGGAAGCCGTCTTTTGCTTCACCGAAGGCGGCGTTGGTGGCTTCGAAGGTGAGCAGGCCTCCCCAAGAGACGTGGTAGTTGGGGTGAATCATGCCGACCATGTTCAATGCGGCCAGCAACAAGCCCCAAAGGCCCACGCACACCATGACGGACGCATACACGGGAACCTTTCCCGTGCTGGATTGGCCGTTCGTATCGTCGCTCATGCGCCATGCGACTTGCGTACTGCATTTAAGCACACCGAAACGGCGGAACACTGAACCTGTCCGCTGCCTCACAACGAGGTTTGGTGGTGGTAGTTGGAACGGAAGACCGTTCGCATCTCTTCTTCAGCGGTGCTCATGATTTCACGAACGTCGACGTTGGCGGGAATGCAGGAATTGATCTCCTTGGAACGGCCATAACGCCCTTTGCTCACGGTTCGAGCGGTGACAAGACCGAGCATGTCGAGGTTCGAAATCAGGCCGGAAATTCGGCGCTGTGTCAACGGGTTTTGACGAATATGCTTGCAGGCCTGCCGGTAAATGTCGTACACCTGCCCGGTCTGAACGTTGCGAAGACCGTTCTGTTCGTTGAGCAAGATGGCCGCCAAGACGAGTTTTTGTTGGCTCGGAAGGGTGGCAATGACCGGTGTCATTTGATCGGACTCAATCTGGCTCTGAGCGATACGGACATGGTTTTGATTGACCACGGATTCGCCGGATTGTTCGGCTTTTTCGGCTGAAATACGGAGCAAATCCAAGGCGCAGCGAGCGTCGCCGTGTTCTTGAGCGGCCAGTGCTGCACACAGCTCAATGACGCCGGGGCCGATGGCTTCGCCGTTGAGCCCCTCCTGGGCACGCTGACGAAGGATATCTTGCAGTTGCTCGGCGTCGTAGGGCCGGAACAACACGTCCAACTGACCGAGGCGAGATCGGACGCGTGGGTCGAGGAAGTCGGTGAATTTGAGGTCGTTGGAAATGCCGATCACGCATGAACGAGCATGCTTGAGGGAGGCGTTCATGCTGGTCAAGTTGTACAGCAGGTCGTCGCCGGCTTTTCGAACGAGATGATCGATTTCATCAAGGACGATCACAAAAACACCGCCCCTGCGGTCCATTCTTCGAACGAGCTCGTTGAACACACGGTCGGTTGGCCATCCCGTGAAGGGAATCTCATCCTGCTCAAATTCCTCGAGGAGGGAATTTCCAATGTGGCTCAGCACGCGGTATTGCGTGTCGATTTGGCGGCAGTTTACCATGATCGATTCCACTTGTCGCCCCATCGTTTGGCCTTTTGCTCGGAGGTGATGGCACACGTAATCGGTGACCGCTGTTTTTCCTGCCCCCGTCACACCGTAGAGGGTCATGTTACTGGGGATGTGGCCCTTCAGTGCCTCCCAGAGGTTGTAGGAGATTTTCTCGATTTCTTCCGACCGGTGAGGGAGTTGGGACGGGCGGTAGTTGTGGCGAAGGTGTTCCTTGTTTTTGAAGAGGGTTTTTTGGGAAACAAACTTGTCAAAGATGTTGTTTTCCATTCAATTTCACCTCCCTATTTATACCGAAAACGAGGGAGTCAATTGCCGACTCACCGCCATGAGTTGGCTGAGTCCGAGTCCCCCTTATATGCCTGTCCACGGCAAGCGATGGAGGGCCTTGATTTGTTGAACAGTGGACTCCTCAATAGAGGATATAAAGTTAGGGTCAACTCCTCAAAAATGAACACTTTCCTGCCGCGTGATTTGTTCAATTTGTGACAGCCCAGCTCGCGCCGGACCACTCGATTTTCGTCCCGTCGCTCAGGTGGGTGACATGGTCAGCGAACTCGGGAAATTCGCTCTCGAGGACCGTCGGGTACGGTGAGGCTTCGTCGATGTAGGTGTGCGTGATGCCCAACGGCGTCGAACATCGCTCGGAGAAGGTGAGGACGTCCTTGGGTTTGTGATGATGAGTTGATGGAACCCAATCGGGAAATCCCATTTCCAAGATGGCGAAATTCGAGCGCTCGATGGCGTCATAGAGTGCGTCGCAGGGTCCCGAGTCACCGCTGTGAACGAAGGAGGCGCCGCTGGGATGTTCAAACCGGTAGCCGTGCGGTTCCACGGCGTCATCGTGGTGCACCTCAAACCGTTCCCATCGCCATCCGTCCTCGAGCTCACCGATGTCCTCCATCACCCATGTGACGTGCTCGATCATGCTGTCGAGGGAACCTGGGAAGGCCAGTTTGCACAGTTCGGTCAGGCGCTCTTTGACAAACGGCGTTCCAACCACCGTGAGGGGTTGTACGCCGTCCCGGTCGGAGATGTACTTGCGCTCAAGAAGAAGAAAGGGAAAGCCAAACACGTGATCGCCGTGAACGTGGGTGATGAACACGGTGCGCAGGTCAGCGGGATTGATCCCTTGACGTCGAAGGCCGGCCAGGGCAGTGGGAGGTGCGTCGATGATGTGCTTTCCATCAATCATAGCGAACGAGTGGTGGCGGCCGTGCGGGAGGAAGGCGTTCCCCGTTCCGAGCATGTCAATGCGAGGGGCCATGACGGTCGGAATCCATGCGCCTTCTTGTTCTCATCGGTTGGTCGGGTTTGGCGGAGGGATGCGAGGGCATACCAAGGCTGATATAGCGACCTGTGGTGCGAAAATTAACCCCCGTGGTTCAAGGTGAGACAATGAGTGACTGGTCTGCAAAAAACCCCTACATGACACACATTACGGAGAACTTTATTCTGAACGGCGAGGGCTCCCGAAAAGAGACCCGACACATCGTGTTCGCCCTCGGTGATTCAGGGCTCGACTACAAGGTGGGCGACGCCCTCGGCGTCATCGCCGAAAACCCCCCGCACATCGTCGAAGAACTTCTGGACGTCCAAGGCTGGGACCGAGACGCCACCGTCACCACGCACAACGGTGAGCGCACTCTCTACGACGCACTGAAGAAAGACTTCGAAGTGCACATGGCGAACAAAAAGTTCGTTCAATCCCTCGCCGAGAAGGTGGTATCAAGCGGCATGAAAATCAGCATGAGCATCGTCGCCCGCACCCGAAATGACGCTTCATGGGCTGCCACCGACGACCAACAAATCCCCCCGAGCCTCCGCCCGTCCGTGCCCTCCGATGACCCCGCTGCGCAGGTTGAGGCCATCACGGCGGACACCAAGGCCATCGAAGACTACCTTTGGACCCGAGACTATGTCGACATCATGCGAGAATTTGAGGTCAAGTACTCGCCCGAAGAATTCCTCGAACTTGCCGACCGGCTGAAACCGCGCCTGTACTCCATCGCTTCTTCTCACGACGCCCATCCCGGATTCGTCGAGTTGACCGTTGGCATCGTCCGTTTCGAATACAACGGTCGAGCCCGTGGTGGCTTGTGCACTCAATTCATGGCCGATGAGATCAACACCTCCGGTGCCCCAATCGGCGTGTTCATGTCGCCCACCAAGTCGTTCATTCTCCCCGAGGACAAGGACACGGACATCATCATGGTTGGACCGGGCACGGGCATCGCTCCGTTTCGTGCCTTCATGGAACAGCGTGTTCACGACGGCGGTTCCGGCAAGAACTGGTTGTTCTTTGGCGACCAGTCCGCAAAAACCGAATTCTACTACAAGGACGAAATCGAATCGTGGATTGACGAGGGTCACCTGTGGCGTTTCACCACCGCTTGGTCACGAGATCAAGCGGAGAAAATCTACGTGCAGCACCGTCTGAAGGAGCACGGCGCAGAAGTTTGGGAGTGGTTTGAGCGTGGTGCCTACTTCTACATCTGTGGCGACAAGCAGTACATGGCCAAAGACGTCCACCGAGCCCTCATCGAGATCGCCATGGAACACGGCGGCATGTCCGAAGACGACGCCACGCACTTCATCGAGAAGACGATGATGCGTGAAGAGAAGCGCTACCTGCGTGACGTCTACTGAGGAATGCCGACCGTCCGTCAGGCACGCCTCGCGACCGCTTTGCTCATAGATTGAGTCGGCCGACAATGCCTCATGGGCTTCAAGCGCGTGCTGATTGCCAACCGCGGCGAAATCGCTCTTCGCATCCTTCGCACCCTCCGAGACATGGGCATCGAGGCGGCCATCATCCACGGTCGTGAGGACCGCCTGTCGCTTCCCGTGCAAATGGCTGACATCGCCTACCCCAACTACCGGAGCAATCCACTCGATTCTTACCTCGATATCGAAGCCGTGGTGCAAGCAGCCAAGGAGCTCGAATGCGATGCCGTTCACCCCGGCTACGGTTTCCTGGCCGAGAACGCTGCCTTCGTTGCTCGCCTCGAAGAGGAAGGCATCACGTTCATCGGGCCCGCTTCGGGCGTCATCACCCTGTTGGGGGACAAAATCGAGGCGCGTGCGGCCATGGAAGCAGCCGGTTTGCCGACGGCCAAAGGCTCCTCGGAACCCATTGCGAGTGCTGACGTGGCCAGCGCTCTTGCGGACGACATCGGCTACCCTGTCATCATCAAAGCCGCTGCAGGCGGCGGTGGTATCGGGATGCAAATCGTGCAGAAGGCCGACGAATTTGAGAGTGCGCTGAAGCTTTGTCAGTCTCGGGCCAAATCGGCTTTTGGCGATGAACGTGTCTTCGTGGAGAAGTACATCCAAGGCGCACAGCACGTCGAATTCCAAGTTCTTGCCGACGGGAAGAAAGCGATTCACTTCGGGGAGCGTTTTTGTTCCATTCAACGCCGCCACCAGAAGCTGGTGGAGGAAGGGCCCTGGTTAAGCGACGAGAAGCGGGCCGAAATCGGGGCGCTGGTCTGCAAAGGCGCTGAGGCGGTTGGCTACAAGGGTCTGGCCACGTTTGAATTTCTGCGGGATGCCAACGGTGATTTCTACTTCCTCGAGGTCAACCCTCGCGTTCAGGTCGAGCACACGGTCACCGAACTCATCACCGGTCACAACCTTGTGGAACTCGGGATACGGGTGGCGCAGGGTGAAGCCTTGCCCATGAAGCAGGCGGACATCACCTGGCGAGGCCACGCCATTCAATGCCGCTTGAATGCAGAAGACCCACGCGAGTTCGTTCCGAGCCCCGGGCGTCTTTGGGAGTGCCATTTCCCGAGCGGCTTTGGCATCCGCTGCGACACGCACGCCCACCCCGGGTACGAGATGCCGGGTTGTTTCGATTCCCTGCTGGCGAAGCTGCTGGTTTGGGGAAGGGACCGTGAGGACGCTGTTCGCAGAATGAAGACGGCGCTGGATGAAACGATGATCACGGGCGTGGAACACCTGATTCCGCTCCATCGTCGTATCATGGACGAGAAGGATTTCAACAACGGCGACATCACGATACAGTACATCGACATGCACCAAGAGTTGCTTGGCTGAACGAGTGAGCGATCATGAGCGTCCTCATCGTTGGTAGCATCGCATACGATTCGGTTGAATCACCGGCCGGTTCCGTTGACAGAGCCCTCGGTGGCTCTGCCACCTACGGGGGGCTTTCTTGCCGAATCATTCAGTCGCTTCACGGCTCCAATACCGCAGGGTTGGTGGGCGTAGTAGGGGAAGATTTCGCGCCAGATGACCGAGCGTTACTCGCTTCGGCTGGGCTCAACCTGGAGGGTTTGGAGGTGGCAGCCGGCGAAACGTTCCGTTGGGAGGGTGCCTACCGTGGCGCCATGGCTGAAGCAGAGACCCGTGCCACCCACCTGAACGTCTTCGAGCACTTTCAGCCCGTCGTACCGGAGGGGCTGAGAAAACCAACGGTCCTGTTCTGTGCCAACCTGCATCCTGACCTCCAACGCAGTGTCATCGATCAGACCGAACCCCAACGATTGACGATGTTGGATTCCATGAATTTGTGGATCACCATCGCCAAACCGTCGCTTTTGGAGGTGATGGGTGCTGTTGACCTCATCATCATCAACGACGGTGAAGCCCGGATGCTCACCGATGATGACAACCTCATCCGAGCCATGCACACGCTGTCCGAACAGACCAACACCTCGACGCTGATCGTGAAGCGAGGAGAGCACGGGGTCGTTGCACTCCACGACGGCGCTCTTTTGGCGCTGCCCGCCGTTCCGACCTCAGACGTTGTGGACCCAACAGGATGCGGCGATACCTTCGCCGGCGCCCTGGCGGCCCACCTTTCCAGGGGCAGCGGCGCTGTCAGCGTCGATGAACTTCGTGAGGGGTTGATGTGTGCGACGGTGATGGCCAGCTTCACGCTTGAAGCGTTTGGAACCGAGGCATTGAACGGCGTCGACCAAGACGGTTACTCGCAGCGTCTTGGCGACTACAAAGCCATGCTCGGGCACTGATCATTCGTCGTCCAAACGAGGGACGTGAACGTTCTCATCCTCTGCACTGGAGCGAAGGTCGCTGAACGACATCAAGTCCAAGCGACCCGCTTCGGACTGACTGATCTCGTTTGCCGCTTCGAGCAACCTTGCTTCACGTTCCCGGAGCCGTGCCGCCTCCTCAGGGGCCATCACGCCGCCTTCATCCGTTGAGAGGGAATCCATCACGTGCTGGTTGCGATTGGGCGGCGTGGATGCCTCTGCCTGCTCTCGGAGAGCACCGGAGGTTTCGGAGGTGGCGTAGGGGCTCGGCCGGACGAGTTGTGAGGCTCGCTCAAGCACGCTGCTCGAGGTGTCTCGAATGCGAGAGAACACGTTCTCGCGTCGCTGCGGTCGAGGTCGAAGGGCTTCGGTACGACGAGGTCGGAACGGGGTCCGCTCGATGGTTGCTCGCGGTTTTGGTTTGAGCAGCGTGGGGGCTTGTTCCACCGGCGTTGGCACAGGCAACGCCTCAACCTCTTCTGCGTGCAACGCATCGTCAACTTGGTCCAGCAAGTCGAGCATTTCCGCATCCAAAACGAGTTCCTCTTCGGTGGTTTCATGCTCCTCTTCTTGATGTTGACCGGGGACGTGGACCCCGTCTTGGCTGACAAACGAGGGGAGGAAGGTGCCGGGACCGTTCTGCTGAATGCCCTGGTACATCGGCGGCGTCGGATGGGGGACCAGCACCGGGTTGTTCACTGGAGCGGGCCGATGGTCCGGGGGATAAGCGACGGGCTGGACGGTGCCGTGAACGGGCTGGAAACTGGGAATGAACCCAACGACGGCCTGTGGTTGCGTTGGTTCCGGCTCAAGGGTTGGTATCCATTCCGGTTCAACTTCCCGAGGGAGCGGCGTCGGCTCAACACCTTCGTCGGTCGCCAGGAAGCGTTCGAGAGCGAGAGGGGCATCAAGCGGGTTGGGAAGGACAGGGGTGGCCGGCGTTTCCTCTTGACGCCAAACCCCGCCCTCGGCTTCGATGGCCTCCAGTTTGGCCCGGACCTCCGCCATTGAATTGTTGTTAGCGAGGTGGTTGAACATGAAACTCAGACGGTTCAGATCCCGTTCGTTTCCAAAGAGAACGTGAGAGTCACCCGAGGAGGTGTGAATGCTCAGCGTTGGTTTTCGCGTGAGAAATCGACCTGCGATGAAGCAGCTTCCAATCCCGATGAGCATCAATCGGTAGGTCGGCGGCACCACCAAACGGTAGCCGATCCACAACAAAGTGAACCCGAAGACCACCAACCATCCCGGGACCAAATTGGTTGAATGATGGCGCATCGTGGTGATGGCGTGCAGGCGCATGTCCACCGTGGCGTTCCGCTTGCCCTCGATGCACAGCATGCGCTCATCGAGTGTGATTTTCACCCGTTCCGAAGGCTCTGCCAACCGGAGGGACAGGAAAATTTCCCGGTCCGTCTCGCTGGTTGGTACAGTCGCCTGCCCAATGTCGCGCATCCCAAATCCGAGCCGGTCGTTTGAGGTTATCAAACCACCGACGGTGGTGCTGCGCGACTGCTGGAAAAATCACCGCGCGGAGGTTCGCCGTCAAGCGTCGTTCTGAACCAGCACGGCTGAACCCATGATGCGAGGTTTGGAGTCGAGCTGTGCGATGAGAACCGAGGGGGGGTTGTCTTTTCGAATAAACAAGGGTTGCTCCCAATCAACCGAGAGGCTCTGACCGTCGACACTGGCGACACGACCCACCACAAACTGGAGGTCAACGCTGGCATGGACGACGTCGCCTTTGGCCAGCACGCGCCTCTGGAACGGTGAAGTGGTTAACTGCACGGTCGAAGACTGATGTTGTTCGACGGCGAGGGGGACGGAGAGGTTCGCTCGCTTGTCCTCCACCGGCGGGTGAACGATGATGGTCCCTCCCGTCAGGTGGTCTTCCTTGGCGTTGCGCAGTGCAAGGCCGACGCGGTCCCCCGCCGTGGCGACGTCGACGTCGTCGTCCATGACCTGCAGTGATTTTGCATTGCCCGTCCCGTTGGCCGGCAGGAGCATGACCTCGTCGTGGACGCTGACGCTGCCCGATTGAACGTAGCCAATGGCCACCAAGCCAATGCCTTTCACGTTGAAATGCTGGTCGACCGGGAGAACGAGCGGTGCCTTTGCGTTGGCTTCCAACACGCCTTGAATGTCGTCCATCAGTGCGTACATACGTTCTCTGAGGTGGACGCCATCGTTTGCTTCAAACGTCCACGACGCAAGCCCGGCCTGCTTGAACAGCATCTTGACCTGGTCTTCGTCGATCCACCCGCCCTCGGCAGGGTTGATGATCGCTAAACCACGCTTGATGCCGGCGCTTGCAAAGGCCACCAAGACTTCTCCCAGCGATGCGTCAACGGCCGTCACCTCGATGATGCCCGCTTGGGACGTGGAGAGAGCATTGAGGAACGGGGGCAGTCGTTCGGGGTACTTTGCCGGGCGAATAAGTGAGAGGATACGAGCGCCTTCGGGGCCGTTCTCCTTGTGCACGTACGTGTGAACGTCGCGTTGGTCGGCGGCTTTTGCGATGCTGCGAGCGAGTTCATCCGAGGCGATCACGGCGATGTTCAACACGACCATGAAGCGCCGAGATGCCTGCGCTTGAAGAAGCAATGGGTGCTTAGCCTTCTCGCTTTGCCTTCTGCGCCAGCATGTTGTCCCGAATGGCCTTTGCTTTGGCCCATTCCGCCAGTTCTTCTTCGCTTTCGGGTGTGAATTGTGGGACGGGAATGGGGCGCATCATGGAATCGATGGCGACGAAGAAAAAGTAGCCCTCGCAAATGATGCTCTTCTCCCAGGTCGCTTTGCTCATCGTGTAGGCCGTCACCTTCGTACAGGCCGTGTGGCTGCTCGTGTAGACGACCTGGCCGGACACCTCCAGCAAGTCGCCTTGCCTCGCCGGGGCGATGAAGGTGAGCGTGTCGATGGAAATGGTGACAAATTCGCGGTGAGCGAACTTTGCACAGGCGATGCCGCCCGCTTTGTCCATCAGCGAAAGCAAACGGCCTCCGAAGAGGGTGTTGTACGCGTTGGTGTCCTGCGGAAACACTTCTTCGATGAGGGTGACCGGTTCGGTTGAGTAGGGCTCCATGCCACTTCCAACGCGTTCACCCTCATAACTCATGTTCAACCTTGACGGGAGATGCATGCGAAAAGGCAGGGATGTCCTGTAAGCGACGAGATTTTAGGGGGACAAACCTTCGCCAAGGTGCAGGTGACACCATGTCAAATCTAACACACCCGAAAACAAAGTCCATTTTCTTGATGTTGTTGATGCTTCTCGCTCCGTTCGCTTCCGCCAACGTCACGACCTTCGCTGATGGAAACTCGGAAGTCGACATTGAAATTCGAGACGGCAACGACCTCCAAAACCTCGTTGACGGAGCGATCAACCTTCCCGACGGAGAAACCGTCACCGGGGCGTCGATGATCGTGTCCACCAGCATGGTTGAACACGGCTCTCATTCCCGAATCGATCTCGAGACCACCCAGCGCGTGTGGAACCCTCAGTACAACAACCAACTCACGGAGTTTTCAGACGAATCCCTCTTCCAGTACGAAGACGGCACGCAGGCCACACCTGTTTCCCTTGTTTCCGAGGGATTCCTGACCGACTTTGAGGGCACGTCTGCCGGCTTCAGGGATTCGACGGACCCTGCCGCCATGCCGTCCAGTGGCATCGGGTGGGAGCACGGCACCCTTTCGTCCACCGACATCCCTGCAGGTTGCGCCTCCGGTGCTGAATGCTGGGGGACAAACCTTGCTGACACCAACTACACCGACGACAACGATGACGGCAACACACCGCCGTCCTACCTGCCGTTCGTCGTCTCCATGACCAGCGCTGAGTTGTTTGTCGATCCGCTCCTCAAGAGCAAGACCGCCTACTTCGATTCCTGGCACAACCTCGAAACGTCCGCCGGATCCCAACCCAACGGCAAGCGGTTTTCCGACTGCGGTTACCTCCAAATCCGCTCTTCTCCTAATCCAGGCTTCCCGCCCGACAACAGCGGCTTCAACTACATTGCCATCGACCAGCTCGCCAGTACGGGCCTCGTCTACGGCACCAACTACGCCCAAGGCGGCGGATTTGGAAACAACTGGGACGGCAAAATCTCGAGCAACTGCGGTGGCCTGCAGAACGGCAGCAACTGGGAGTGGGGCCTTGCGGGTTCCTCGACCACCGCTCAAAACCCGTCGGGTTGGACCAACATCGCTGTGGACCTCACGGACTACATCGACGAGTACGTCCAGATCCGCTTTGTGCTGCACCACACGGCCCGACCCGCCATGAACATCGATGACAACATGTCCGGATGGTACGTCGACAATTTCCGCCTCGGAGATCTGCTGCCCCAAAGCGCCAGCATGACCGTTCGCGGCATGACACCGTCCACCTTGGGTGGGGAAAACCACCCCAACGGCTACGGTATCCTTTCGCTGGAAGCCGAGACCTCCCTGTCGGCCACCCTGACCGTTGATGTTCTCGACACCAACAACAACCCCATCACGGGCAAGGACGGTTCCTCGATGACCGGCCTCTCCGGCGACATCATTGAACTGTGGAACATCGACACCAAGGACCACCGGGCGGTCAACCTCAAGTTCAATTTCGACTCGGGCCCCGACCGTCTTTCAACCCCTGTCCTCCACGGATTCAGCATCGGTTCCCGTGTCGGTACCGGGTTCAACTTCTCAGCCATCGGTCCGGTGCAAATCGACGACGGCGTATGGCAAACCATGGGCGGTGGCGAGCCCATGATTTACGTTCCAAACCTGAAGCGGGACGCCTATTCCCCCGTGTTGGAGCGGAGCAAAT
>CAXGZM010000040.1:0-12541 GCA_964014165.1 uncultured euryarchaeote
GATGTGTATAAGAGACAGCAACCACAGTAACTTCAACTGCCTCCCGGTTCAATTCAGCGTCATTGGCTGAGCGGAGCGCTTCAAGTCCGAGTTTCATGGCAGCGTTCAGCGTCATGTTCTCCTTCCAGTTGTCTTCAAAGAACTCGATCACCGTGTTGCGGCCGCTTCCAATGGCACCGGCGTGATAGGACTGGTAGGCGCCCGATGGGTCGGTCTCGTACAGGTGGATGCCGTTGTCGTCCACGCCACCAATGAGGAGAGCCGTTCCGAAGGGGCGGGAGCCTCCGTACTGGGTGAAGGATTGCTTGAAGTCGCAGATTTTCTTCACCAGAACATCGACGGGAACCGTTGCGCCGTACGTGATTCTGTTGATTTGAGCTTCAACACGGGCACGGGCAACCAATTGGCGTGCATCGGCCACAAGACCGGAGGTGGCGATGCCCACGTGACCGTCGATTTTGAACATCTTCTCAATGGATTCGGGGATGATCAGCCTGCTAATGATTCGCTTGTCGCACACCAAAACAACACCGTCTTTGAATTTCAATGCGGCCGTGGTGGTACCTCGCTTGACGGATTCACGGGCGTATTCAACCTGAAACAGTCGTCCGTCGGGGCTAAACGTCGTGATGCCGTGATCGTATCCTCTTCCACTTGGTTGCATGTGATGACCTCATTTTCATGGTTCGGTTGACACTTTATGAGGATGCGGGTTGAATGTCATGAGCGTCGGCCGGACCATTTCAACCTCAACGCCGTCCCGTATCAACCCTGCGTGGCCAACATTCTCTTCAAGGAAGAGCGTGTAAGCGGACCATGCGAGTCGCGGTCCTGTCTTCGGGAGGAAAAGACTCCGCCGCTGCGTGGTGGTGGGCGCTTTGCAAAGGCTGGACGGTGGACTGCCTTGTCACCGTGACGATCACGGGAGAGGAATCGCCCATGTTTCAGATTCCGAGCACCCATCTCGTCGAGCGGCAAGCAAACCTCGCCGGCGTTTCGTGGGTCGAGGTACGGACGAGCGGCGACGTGCCTGATGACCTTGAAGCGCTCGCAGGTGCACTTCGTGAACGGGACATTGACGGCTTCGTATCCGGTGCACTTCGCTCTGACTATCAGAAATCAAGGCTGGAGAGAATGGCAGAGGGCTTGGGCATGGTCAGTTGGACGCCGCTGTGGCATCAATCCGGCCATGCACACCTCAAGGGGATGATCGAACACGGTTTTGAAATCATGATCACGGGGGTCTCAGCGGAGGGATTGAACGAAGCGTGGCTGGGACGTGTTTTGACGGAGCAATCGTTTGATGAGCTGGCTGCCTTGGCTGCCAAGCACCGCTTTCACGTGGAAGGCGAGGGTGGTGAATACGAAACTCTGGTCGTCAAGGGACCTCACATGCAAGGGCGACTCGCCGTTGAGGGCACCGTGCACTGGGACGGGGTTCGCGGCCACTACGACGTTCATTGAATGGCTTCTCGAGCGAGCACGACACACTCGTCGACGATTTCACCCGACACCCCGACATGGTTCATGGGGTCGAACATGGCTTCGAGCTCTTCGGCTGAAAACGCAGCAGAAATCGCAGGCGTACGGCTGCAAACGTCGATCAGTTCCTCACCGTTTGCAAGCGCTGTGAAGGATGCCTCTCTCAGCACTTCGTGGGCTTCGTCCCGTGCCACACCGTGGTCAACGAGTTCAATCATCACCTTCTCGGCCATGACAAGGCCCTTCTGAGCGTGAATGTTGGCAAGACAGCGTTCCTTGTCCACCCACATGTTGGTCAACACATCAGCGGTTTTTGCCATCACGTCTTCAGCGAGGGCGGAAGCATGCGAGAGGGTAAAGCGTTCACTGCTGGAGTTCGCAAGGTCGCGCTCGTGCCAAAGGAGCGCATTCTCGTACGTGGGGATGATGAACGATCGAACGATGCGGGCAAGACCCGAGGCGTTTTCTGACTTGATTGGGTTTTTCTTGTGGGCCATCGTGGATGAGCCGACTTGTTTCTTGACGTCGAACCCTTCTCCCGCTTCGGCAAGTTCGGAGCGTTGGAGGTTGCGAATTTCCTGAAGCACCTTCTCGCAGGTGGTTGCGACGTTCGCAAGCCAGGACATGTATTCCACGTAGCGGTCGCGCCCGACGACCTGGGTCGTTGCCAACGGAACGCCAAGTCCGAGATGGGTCATGATGAGGCGCTGGAGCTCACGAGCGTGCTCGCCTTGAGCGGCGCCGGTTCCGACTGCACCGAGGAACTTCCCAACGGCGACGCGCGGTGCTGCCTCGTCGAGTCGGATGAGTTGGCGACGGAGTTCGTCCAACCAGACGGCAGCCTTCAAACCAAACGTGATGGGGACAGCGGCTTGACCGTGTGTCCTTCCGAGCATCACGGTGTCTCGTTCCCGCTCGGCCACATCTGCACAGACAGCGATGAGGTGACAGAGTTGTTTTCGAAGCAGAACGATGCTGTCTCGCAATTGGAGGCCGACGGCTGTGTCCACGATGTCGTTGGAAGTGGCCCCGAGATGGATGCACCAACCTGCTTCGCCAGCTGCTTCCGCCATGGCCTTGGTCAACGCCATGATGTCGTGCCGGGTTTCCGCTTCAATTTCGCTGACGCGTTCCTTGGTAACCGACTCAGGATTAGCGATAGCAGCCACGGCGTTGTAGTCGTCCTCGGTCACACGACCGAGTTGCCAGTGGGCCCAAATGAGCGCACGCTCGACTTCCAGCTGGCGCTCGTGTCGTCCAAGTTCAGACCAAATGCGTTTGAAATCTTCACAGCCGTACCGGTAATCAAGTGGACAAAAGGCCATGCTCCAAGGCATACGGTACGCTTCATCAACCTTCCCACTCGGGTTCATGAGGACGGGTTTTCAGCGGCCGCGTCCTTCTCACCAACCGCATCCACCGGCGCCATGACGTTGCGAATCAAAACAATGGCGAATACAGAGGAGATTCCAAACGAAAGACCTACCCAAGAGGACATGTTGTACCACAGGAGCGCAACGCCACCCAAGGATGCATACGAGACCACTTGGCACAGCGCAGAGGCCAGGTCCAATTTTCGGATCCGTTCGGGCGGGAGTTGAGGTTCGTGCTCAAGCACGAACGTGTAGATGAGGAAGTAGATGGCCTGAAACGGAAGGGCTGCTGCGATGACTGCCAGAGCGAATTCACGAACGTTATCGGGGGATTTGGCTTGCTCGATTCCTTGGAACAGGAGCAAAGCCGTGTTGGTACCCAGCAATGCGGCCATGATGGTCCAACGTTTGTCTTGAGATGAGGTTCTGCTCTCGACGTTGACCGAACCGTCGCTCATGAGGATTGGAGCCGTTCAAGGAGTGTTTGATGTTTCCCGTCTGTTCAGCGCGCATGTTGCCGATTCAGCCGAGAACCCGAATCACCGTGCCGGTGATGGCAGCAACGATCAGAAGCAGGACCATCATGGCCACAGGACCGTACTGGTTTCTGTCATCCAGCGCTGTTCCAATGATACCGTCGCGTGCAATGGCTTCTCCGAAACTGCCTGCTTCCTCAAAATGAGGCGGTTCTCTTCGAGGGATGCGTTCGCCGTCTCGGACTTCGCCACTCATGAACCGACGAGTGGGATGAGGGTCATAGCCCTTGCGAAGGTGGACAGGCCGGAACCCTCATTCACTGATGCCGTCAAGTTTCGGCCATGGAGCGATACAATTTCGGTTTGACGGGTGAGCGGATTCACCTTGCGATTGAGGGCAGCACGGGCGGCACGTCCCTCGGCCTTCACGTTGCAGCCGATGTCATCGAGGCCGGGCAACGGGTGCTGTGGGCATCGGTCGACATGCCGGATCCAGCACGGTTTTCTCAGCTCTTTCAGCACCTCTCGCTGGTGGAAAGCTCCCGCTTCCACGCCATGAATTTTGGAGGTCGTTTTGATCGCGCCGTCGACGCCGTGCTGGAGGCGGCCAACTCACTCCCCAGTGTCGGTTTGGTCGTGATGGACGATTGGTGTCCGGCGAGCGGCCGAATTCCGTCGGACCGACTGGACCATATCCAACGCGTAGCAGATGAATGCCCCGCCCATGTTTCCTTGGTCCTGATTTCCAAAGGGAGCGTGGATGCAAGCGGTTCAACGAACGACCCAATCGTTGCTCGAGGCGCCGAGGCGATGGCGAAAAAGGGTTTCACGGTGTGGCGTTTGTGGCGAGGAAAGCACGGGGCTCAACGCATTCTTGACAGGTCTGGGACGCACGTCGAATTGACCATTGAAGACTCAGGCTTCGTCGTTTGAATCGTCATCTTCGCCCAACAGTTTACCCATTTCCTCGAGGGCATCCTCATCGGGCTCGTCAAACTGTTGAGGATTTCGAGCAGCACCACCAAGCTCATCTTCGCCGGCCACCTTTGGTGCATTGGATTCCAGCATTGCAGAGCGGTTTGACTTCGCTCGCTGTGTGATGAACCAGACCATACCGAGCAAGGTGAGACCCGCGACAGCGTAGGCGATGTTCATTTGCGTCTCCGGCTCCATACCACAGCGTTAGAGCGCGTTGTTCTTCATCGTTTTGCAGTCGTCCAGGTCTCAGAACCCATCCTCCCACGCCAAGGGCCGGGCGAGGTGACGGCGTGAACCGGGCGGTGGCTCAACCCATGATTCGTGAGGAGGCTGCGGCACAATCGCCTCCCAACGGTCTTCTGAACGGTGTTTGCACGACGGGCAGCGAAGGCCTTGCCCGGAGCCCATACTTTTCATCCGGACATCACAGGTAGGACAGCGAGGCCGCTGGTGTGCTCGAGGAACACAGTGCTCAACTTTCAACCGCTCCGCATGGATCACGCCCGTTGCGTCGGTGAGCCCAAGAACAGCGATGTTGTCGCCGGGTTCCAACCATCGAGCAAGCGCGTTGACGGGCCCACCTTCGGCGTAGGCGTGAATGCGAACCTCTCCGCATACGACCTGCGCATGCTTCCGAGTGGGATGGACTTCAACTCGGTCAACGACCAGACGAACTGGGGCACCGAGATGGTCTCCACTGGCTTGATTCGTTTCGAACACCCGCCATCCCTTGGCTTCTTCAGTGGCCTCACCTTCAAGCAAGTGAAGGCATCCTCGCTCTGCGGTCTCCATCGTCGTTGCCCGGAGACCGAACAACACAGGAGATCGTCCGCGAGGAGCGATGAGGCTCGTTCCCTTGCGAGGGTCTCGAGAGAGGAACGTGTCGTCCCACGCGTCCACCGCGGACAATCGAGCGGCGTCCACCGAACGATGGTCATGAGCCGCGTCCTCCAAACGCCAGGCAATCGCTTCCCACGTGCGTGTCGCCGCCGGCCATGCCACGGCCGCAGTGGCTCCAATTCGACCGTGGCCTCCCCAACATCGAGTTGCTTCGGGGAGTTGTTCAAGCCTGACGAGGCCTTGAACGGCATTCTTGTAGACAACGGACGGAGGTTGCTGCTCAAACCACACCATGCCGGGGCTCGCAGGATGTTGCTCACGGTCGGACACCATTGATGCCTCCATCGACCCGTCAAGCGGTGCCAAGTGTGTCGTCCACCACGCATCAAGGTGCTCCATGAGGCGGTCGGTTTGTTCGGTTTTAATTTCGACCGCAACGGCAGCGTTACCCCTCGTCCTTCGATGTGCGAACGGCCACAGGCGTACAAGACGAGGCACCCCATGTGTGATGCCCTCGGGGAGATGACGCAACAGCGCATCAAACACCTCCGTGGTGCATCCGCCGGCCAGCGAATCTGTGTCGTCGAGACCCAACCAACCCATGCTATCACCTAAGGGCGGAATGCGTCCCCACGATCTTGTTCATCCATCCACCGAGTACCGATGGCCTGCAGTCCGACGGCAGCGTGCACCCGGTAGAGCCTCGCACCGAACGCCCAACCGGCACCCATGTCCGAGCGTCGGTCGCCGACCATGATGTCCAAGGGGTGATGTCCCACAGGAGCCTCCCCCCACCAGTCCACCTCTGGCCGTGGAATAGGATGAATTTCCGGTTGGAAATGAACCTCAAACACCTCCGTCTGGCGCAGAATTTTATCACCCAGAAAAAGCATCCCAGGCGAGGGTTTTCGACACGAGCAATGGTCTTCAAATCGGTGAGGACAGGTCAAAAAAACGTTGATGTCGGCCATGGAGTCAAGTTCGTGGAGTTGCCGTTGCAGTTCTTCATGAATCGCTTGCAGGGTATCTGATTTCCAGAGGCCGCGTGCAAGAGGCGATTGGTTTGTGACGACGCATACAAGGTAGCCCGCTCGATTGAGCTCCCCGATCACCTTGGCTGCACCCTCGAGCAGGACAACCTCATCCGGGCCGTTGACGTAGCCGGGTTTCCCCTTGTTGATGACGCCGTCCCTGTCCAGGAAGGCAATCGGGGAACGGCTGCCTTTGCCGGCCTGTGGCGGAATGGCCAATTGGACATACGGCCCCTCCATGGAGGGGGGTTGTGAACCCGACTCATGGCCTTTTTTGCGTTGAACAGGTTGATACCCACCGGCTTGCTGGGAGGTTTGTGTTGGTCGCTGAGGAAACCGCTACCCTCTTGGGTGCCATCGGCATGGTGCTCTTGGCGACCTCGTGGTGGCGAAGAGCACACGACACCGTCCGTATCGCTCAAATCGGCTGGGTCCTCGTGGGCTTTTACTTCTTCACGCAAGCGTGGACCTACCTCGAACACGAGGACCCGATTCTCACCGTCATGGCTGCGCTGACGTTGCCGTTGAGTTGCTGGGCTGCCTGGACGGAGCAAGAGGCTGCAGGGCAGAAGAAAGAAGCCATCGTTTGGGCCCGGGGGACCGTTGCCTTCGCTGGCGGTCCTTACCTGCTGATCTCCTACGTTCCGTACTTGAGCGTCCTCGCCATTTGGTTTGTGGCCTCGCAATCGGCGCTGTTCCTCGGATTTGCGACGGGAACCAAAATAGAAATCGGCACCACATGGGTCAACGACACCAGCGGCAGAGTGGCCTGGGAAGACTGGGATGGAAACCGGTGGTTCGCCACCGATTTCTCGGGAGAATATGCGTTCCAATCGGAATTGTTGCTCGCCAATGGCGAGGCCATCGGCATCAACTTCGTGCTGGCCTGCACTGCCATTCAATCCATGGTCCTCTTCGTCGGTGCGATCGGCGTCCTCGACCTCTCATGGAAAAAGCGAATCCGAGCCTTGCTCCTCATTCTTCCGACGATTCATCTGCTCAACCTCTTTCGCAACGCCGGGCTGATTTGGATGCACATGACCTACACGGAGTGGTCGTTTTGGGGGTTGAGTGTGTTCGAGTTTGGACACAGCTACATCGCCCGCTTTGTGAGCTTGTTCGCGATGTTTTTGCTGGCGTTGATCATGTTCGAGATGCTACCCACCATGCACCGAAACATCTTGGCCCTCACGGGTTCGGAGCCGAAAAAACGAGGTTGAACATGCAGACGCCGGGACTCGAACCCGGGTGGAGAGGTTGGGAACCTCCCATCATAACCACTAGATCACGTCTGCGTCAGTGAGAGCGAACCCATCGGAATTCATGAGGGCTGTGGTGGGAAAGGATGATGATGCCCGCACGAGACCTCGGCGCATGCACCCGGCTCTTGCATCCTATGTTTTCCAAAGGGGTGGCATCGAGGTCCGAAATCGCACGGTTCTCGCGGCCATGACCAACAAACAAAGCCACGATGATGGGACTGCATCCGAGGATGAGATCAACTGGTTGGAAGCCAGAAGCCGAGGACAATTTGGCATCGTGACCACCGCAGCCACGCATGTTTTGAACCACGGTCAAGGATGGGAAGGCGAATTTGGTACGTGGTCTGACGATCATCTTGACGGATTGAAACGAATGGCGAACGCCATCGCTCGCCACGGCGCCGTCGGGCTTGCCCAACTGTTTCATGGCGGCATGCGAGCACCAAAGCAACTGACGGGATTGCAGCCGATGTCGGCTTCCATCAACGAATTGGGTGGCGACCTCGGCCAAAGCAGAGCGATGACCGAGGAGGACATCCGTGAAGTGATCGAGGGCTTCGGGGCAGCTGCCGCCCGTTGTGAGCGAGCAGGCTTCCACGGGGTTGAACTCCATGGCGCTCACGGCTATCTTTTGGCGCAATTTCTCGGAGCAGGCACCAATCGACGGGACGATGCGTGGGGTGGTTCACAAACAAAGCGCACACGTCTGCTTGCGGAAATCGTGTCCGAGGTTCGCCGCACAACCGGGCCCGATTTTCTCGTGGGCGTCCGCCTTTCACCCGAACTCAGAGCCTGCGGCATGCGCCTAGCAGATGCCATCGAAACCCTGCAACTGTGCGGCGACATGGAGCTGGACTTCGTTCACGTTTCGTGCTGGGACTTCCGGTCAACGGGTGAACTTCAAGGGAAAGACCTGCCTTACACAACATGGTTCCGAGATCACCTTCCAGCTGATGTTCCGCTCATCACCACCGGTGGCGTTTGGACGTCGGAAGAAGCACGGGAGGCTGTAAGCCAGGGAGCCGATTTTGTCGGCGTTGGCCGAGCGGGCATCGGGCATCCAAACTGGCCCGCCGCACTGCAGGAAGGTGCCTCGGAGCCCGTTCGCCCCCCGTTTTCCGTCGAGCATTTGGCATCTGCAGGGCTAAACCCGACGTTCATCAACTACATGCGCCGTTGGGACGGTTTTGTCGAGGAATAAACGCCCCTGCCGCGATTCGAACGCGGGTTCCTGGCTCCGGAGGCCGGGGTGATATCCACTACACTACAGGGGCAGCCCGCCGTCGGACTTCACCCGTAAGATGTCTTCTGACCTCAGCGCTTTGGTTGCCAGTCGCTTTCCGGGTGGGCTCGAGTCCAAATTTGATCGCTGCCGGTCGGGTATTCAATCGTCTCAACCCCATCGAGCATCATGCCCATCAGTTCGGACGACGGGGGTTGAAGCGAGTCGGTATCAAAGAAAGATTCGGCGACAGGTGAGACGGCCGTTTCAAACGGAGCGGTATCAAACGTAGGCGGCGTCACCGACGCTGCTTCGGGAAGCGCCACAGCCTCCTTCTGGTATGCTTGGCTGCCGGTGTCGGAAAATGCAGCTTCACTCATGACATCCTGCCCGTCCCACATATCGTCTTGCGTTGGGCTCTTCCCAGAGCGCAGGAAACCAACGAGCAATCCAGCGAGAACGATGAAGAGGACCCCTGCTGATGCGTAAATCAAATCGTTCGAAACGCTGGCAACAATGTCGGAGTTGTCCCCAACGCCATCGCCGTCCGTGTCCTTCGTTTCGGTTGGATCCTCTGGGAAGGCATCCTGCTCGTCCGGCACGCCGTCACCGTCGCCGTCGAAGGCGTCAAACGTGGTTTCGCACAGCACCAACAGCAAATCCAGTTCCTCATCATCCAGCATGTCGTCTTTGTCCAGCGCAACCGACTTGAAATCGTAATCGTTGGCCCAATCGTGGCTTGCGAGGACCGTGAGCGGAACTGAACTTTCCCCACCGCTGAAGTCATCGAAAGCGTCGTCCAGTTCCGTTTCACAATTGCAAAACGCCTGAAGAGCTTCCCGGTATTCCACCATGCCGTCGCCGTTCAGATCGGTGGCCTCAATGTCCTCCTGGCCGATATCTGCTTGAGCCAATTCACGACCGTCGACCGTTCCATCGTCGTTCAAATCCGCACCTGCGAACGCTTCCTCAGCCCGCTCCTGACAGGTCTGGACCTCATCAGGGTCAACGGGCTCGGTCGGTTCAATCGGCTCGACCGGGAATTCGCTCTCGTCCCAACGAACCAAGATAGAAACTTCCTCTGCGTCCGAAAGGCCGGTCATGGTGATGTCAAAGCGACCATTGAGCGGGAATTCGAGGCTCATTTGGTGGTTCGTACCGTCCTTTCCGCTGATCAATTCCGCATCAACCGGTACGGTTTCGAAACCGAAGCCAGGGCCAGGCCGGCCGCCACCGTCCGTGAACTCAAGTTCGTACTGCATGCCCTCGATGGTGAGCATAATGTCGCCCGAACCACCGTAGGTTTCCAGCCAAAACATGTTGCCGGGCTCCTCAAGTACAGCATAGAACATGATCTCGCCGCCTTTTGCGACGGCGATGCCGTCCAGAGGTTCATCGTTGAACAGTTCGATGGGCGTTCCATCGTAGTCCCAAACGTAACGGTCAGCAAACTCAGCCACGATATTGACACCGGTAAAGGCCGAGTCCGACGTGAGCAAAATGTACCACCAACCGGGTGTTGGATCGTTGAATGCAATTCGGTCGTTGGGACCTTGTTGCGTCGAATGGTGGTCGTATGTGGAGGTGGTCGGGGCTTGGTCAAGTCGCATGTAGAGGGATGCTTCGCCTCCGCCGTCGCTAAGGTCCACAACCAGTCGTTCCGTGCCTTGAGGTACTTCCACCTTGAAGTACTGGTTCAGACCTTTGTACCCGCTCAGCAGCCCGTATTCAACACCGGGCGTGAGAGTGATTGCGTCTTCGGGTTCAACGTTTTCAGGAGGATAGACGAAGTCCGCCACGATGGTGAATCCTTGCGCGTTTCGGAAACTGTAAGCCGTGATGTAGTACAGACCGGGTTCGACGTCGAAGAGATGAACTTCCTCGTTGTTGCCCTGGTTGGTCGACCAGGCCACCGACTCCACCGTGGGTTCTTTGCCGTTGTTGCCGTCTTCGTCAACGCCGTCCGGCTCACCCCACCAGAACTCCTCGGGGGTGGGCGGGCTGTAGTACGAGATGCCGATGTCAACGTTACCACGCCCGTCATAGGTTCGGATACGAAGGTCAGCCAGCGGCTCTGTGACGTTGACGTAGTAGTAATTCGCGTTGAAATCACCGGTGGTGTAGGAATCACGGTTCACCTCTTGGTTGGTGACAGGAATGCTCTCTTTGAGTTCCGTCATGTCGTCAAGCGTCGGAGGCGGGTCGGCAACATCCGCATCCAATTCGATGTAGAGGTCCTCGACATCGCTGTGGAGCACCATGGTGAACCACATCACGCCCTCGCTGGGCCACGACCACGATTCGTAGACAAAACCAAACTCGCCGAACGATTCCGTGTCGTGGTTCCATTCGTCTGGAATCTCGTTGGATTGTGCGTAAAGCGTGTACTCGGTCATCTCTTCGAAGTCATCGAATTTGAGGGAATAGGAATACCAGAACAAGGAGCGTGTGTATTCTTCAATTTCGACATAGAAGAGGAGGGTATCACCGTCTGCTGCAAACTCAAGGTCGTAGCCTTCGCCGATGAACAACTCCACGGCTTGAGCGACGATGCTCCCGTCTGGCATGACCCAATCCGGGCCCTCAAGGAAACCGATTCGCTCACCCGAAGCGTCAACGGTTTCATCGCCTTCTCCCTCGGGGAAATCAACGTGCCAACGCGTCTCCAACGTGCTAGCGTTGAAACCAAAACGAACGGTCATGTTATCGAGAACGCCCTCAAAGTGATTGCAATCACAACCTGCGCCCATGCGAGCGATGTAGAGCTCGTCGCAATCCAGCTCGTTTTCATAGCAGTCATTTGAACCAAAATCACCCAAAGGAATGGTGGCCTCATCGTCGAGAACCACGCCTGCTTCCTCGCCGTTGATGAAGAAGGTATAGCCTTCTCCGACGACAGCAAGGACCTGAATGAACGACCATGTGTCGACCTCCAGCGTTCCATTGGAAACCGGATGACGGGACAGGCTGTACTCCGATGCGAAAGCAAGGCGATCGTCGTTCAAGTAGAGGCCCCAGCCATAATCGCCCTTCATCATCACAAACTGATTGCCATCCAAGCTGTACGGATGAACCCACGCAGAGAGTTCGAGGTGGGTTTGGTCGATCAGGTCCAATGCGTCGTCATGATCAAAGACAACGTGATCGTACTCCCCATCGAATCGAAGGGCATAGTCCGCGCCGGGACCGATTTCAACAACCCCGTAAACGGGAAAATACTGCGGGTCGTTTTCGAGGTCGTTCCAGGTTCCCGGCTCGATGTTCCCCATGTTGGTGCTGGCGATGTGCACGTAGTGTTCATCACCGCCTTCCGAAGGTTGATCTTCGCCCCATTCACGGTACATGAACGGCGTGCCATCGTGCCACCGGTAGTGGCCCTCGTCGGCGTGGTCGGACAGCCCCGTCCACAGATGTCGCGACTGATTGTCCCAGCCAGCAAAGGTGTCGAAGAGCCAGGTGTTCTCGTCTTCATCGTCAACCGTGACAAGAAATCCGTCGAGCGAGCGAGCATAGGAAGCAGCGTCCTCCCACGACGAAGCCGTGAGAAGATGGTACGTGTTGTTGTTGGCGGGGTTCACCGCTGTGTGGAGAATTCCCATACCCTCGCCCTCGTGGTCGTCGGCGGATGCAGACAAAACCAGCGGTGAGGCGAGACTCGCAAGAAACAGGCCAATGAGGAACAACGCGTTCTTCATGCGCAAAACCAATGCGGGATTCTATATCAATCACATGGTGAGGCGGCAGAAGGAAAACACGCGAGAAGCGCCCGTTATTCTTTCCATGGCGTCGTTCAACCTTTCAAATACGCCGTTCAAAGAACCACGCCCATGCACGAGGAAATTTCGAACCGCATCAACGGCTTGCTCGAAGGTGAAAC
>CAXGZM010000041.1:0-12500 GCA_964014165.1 uncultured euryarchaeote
TCAACACCTCGTGGTTCGCTTTGCACGAGCGGATGCCGTGAACGAGGATCACCCAGGGTTGAGAGGGGTTGTGTTCCATGACCCAGCCCGTGAGCGTGATGGATTCTTCCGGCATTTCCACCGAAATGTTGTCCCATGAATCGAAAAACAACGGTTCGAGGTTGGCCGCCAAGGTTTCGTTTTTCTGGTGGGTGACGGTGGTCACGTCTTCGTGCCAGAGCTCGACACTGAATTCGTCCGGTGCGTTCCGCTCTGAATGCCCCGAGCACTCGGGGTTGCTCGCAGCAGCCTGCGTGTAAACAAGGTTCCCGGCCTGGTAGTAAATCACGGGCATGCTCGCGACAAGAAACAACAACACTGCGGGCACGGTTCTTCGCCAGCGACTCATTCTTCTTCCTCCTGTTTTTCTTGGAACACCACGGTGCTTCCTGCCATCACATGCATGCCTTTGGGGTGCTCCTTGTCCTTGTCCTCCGCCGTGATGATTGAAGAAGTGTATGCCTCTGCAGGGACGCGAAGGTCCACTCTGGAGCCCAATCGGATCATGCCGATGCGTTGACCACGACGAACGGTATCGCCCTCGTAGAGGTACGGTACCACGGTCCGTGCCAGCGCCCCTGAGATTTGTGTGATCTCGATGCGAAGGCCGTTCTCCAATTGATGGACAGAGCGGACACGCTCATTGTGTTCGCTTTCCTTGGTGTACGCAGGTCGGAAGGGACCGCGTCGCAGTCCCTTTCCCGTACGGTGCTCCATCCGCTCGATGCGCCCGGCGCTCGGCGCACGGTTCACGTGGACGTCAAGAGGGGACATGAACACCGCCATGCGCCAAACGTCGGTGGAAGCTTCCTGTCCTTTTGGGACGGGCTCGAAACGCTGCTCGGTCGCCAAACAGAGCGGGTCATCCAGCGGTTCGGGGAACCAGTCGCCCGTCAACGGGTCGTGTTCGCACTGACCGCTTTGCAGCTGGTCCCTGGTTGGGCGTCGGCCGACCGCTCGCTCCCTGCGCAGAAACATGACATGGCCGTCCGCAGGTGAGACCAGCGCGCCCGGTGTGCGAGGCACGGGGCGGTCGGGGTCTCGCCAGAAGTAGCCCATGAAGACCGCCGCCATGAGGCAACCCATGCCGAACAACGGCACCAAGCCGGCGAGGGGATGAATGATGGAACCGATGATGAGCGCGCTGACGCCCATCATGGTTAACGTTAGCACGGGGCTGTGCCCACCCGGGGCCAACCCGCTCATTCAATCACCTACTCCGAGGCCCAGGGGTCTTGACTGTCGCCCCATGAAGCGGGCGCCTCTTCCTCGGCTGCCGCTTCTTCAGTGGCTTCTTCAGCGGCCTCATCCTCCGCAGGTGCTTCCTCAGCAGGAGCTTCTTCGGCTGGTGCTTCCTCAACGACCTCCACGGCGGCGGTGGCCTCCTCAGCCTCGGCCGAGGTGGCTTCTTCTTCAGCCATCTCTTCGGAGCGGGCTTGCACCATTTCTTCAACGCGCTCGGTGAAGGCACGAGACATGTGTTGCGACTTCCGCTCGGATTCAACCGCACGCTCGATCATCTCGTAGCGCTCTTTGATGGCCTTGTTCAGGTCTTCGAAAATTTGCATGTGATCAACGTACCAGTCGTCCCGGGCCTTCATCTCGGTGACGGCCAATCGAAGGTCGTTGTCCAGTTCCTCAGCAATGCCGAAGACCTTGCCCAGACGGTCCTTTTCTCGAGAGTATTTCTCTTCCATCTTTTCGAGTTCAGGTTCAAGATGTTCGACCCGCTTGGAATTCTTGGTGGCCTTCATCTCGAGTTCACGAACACGAACGTCTTTCTCGGCAATGATGGATTCAAGTGACTCTTTCTCGATTTCTCGGTCGATGATCTCTTTCTCGAGCACTTCAATCTCGGCCTTAGCGTCCACGAGTTCCTTTTCCTGAGTCTCGTAGGCGGCGAAGAGCTTCTGCAAGCGGTCGGTCTCGGTGGCAAGGGCCTCCTCGAGCTGCTTGATTTGGACCTCAGGCGTGATGGTTCCTTCCGTCATGTCTTCACCCGGAGGTCAAGCCTCCATCCCAAGCGAGTTCGCTCCTCCCTATCAAGCCGACGCTCGAAAGCGCACCGATTTCGTACGCCTTGGTCCTCTTTTTCCTCATCGAAGCGCGTCGGTAGCGGCCACCAATTCACGGGCAATGCTGACTTCTCCCATGGAGTGTCCGGCATCTGCGACCATGACCAAGTGACTCTCCGGCATGGCTTGATGCAGCTCCCAAGCGCTTCGTGGCGGGCAGACCACGTCGTATCGACCCTGAACGATGACCGTTGGAATGTGTTGAATCGTATCGACGTGGTTGAGGATGTAGGCTTCTTCAACGAAAATGGCGTTGATGAAGTAGTGGCATTCGATACGGGCAAAAGCGACGGCGAAATCAAGATCCTCTGCCTTGTCGAGGTATTCCGGGTCGGGGAACAAACGGCTGGTCGCCATCTCCCATCTCGTCCATTCCTTGGCTGCAGCACGCCGGACGTCCACGTCGTCGCTGGTCAAACGAGCATAATAGGCTCGAATCAAATCGCCTTGTTCCGCTTTCGGGATGTGATCTCGGTAGGGGGCAAAGGCATCGGGGAAGATGTGGCTGGCGCCGTCCTGGTAGAACCAGTGAAGTTCGGATTTACGGCACATGAAAATGCCCCGGAGAACCAAACTGCGAACCCGCTCAGGGTGATGTTGCGCATAAATCAGCGACAACGTTGAGCCCCACGAGCCACCAAAAACATGCCATGTTTCAATGCCCAAGTGCTGCCGAAGGGCTTCCAAATCGTGAACCGAGGCGTGGGTGTTGTTGTCCTCGAGTTCGGCGTAGGGCGTGGACTGGCCGCAGCCTCGCTGGTCAAACTGCACGATGTTGAAAGCAGCGGGGTCGAAGTACTGCCGGTAGGAGGGTTGGCCACCTCCTCCCGGGCCACCGTGAATGACCACCACGGGGATACCGTCGGGGTTCCCGCTTTGCTCCCACGCGACGGTGTGCATCGCCGAGACGGCCAGCATGCCGGTTGTGTGGGGCTCAATGGGAGGATAGAGAACATCGGCCAGCGTGGTGGTGGTGTCAAGCATGGCCCGTGGTGAGCGACGCCGTGCATCTTCCTTTCGCCATGAACACCTTCATGAGACGCCGTGGGTGGACATCAAGCATGAGCCTCCGCCCAGCCACGGATTTGTTCAGCGAATGGGCCGACGTCGGTCGGGACGAAGGCATGGAACGTGGTCACGCCGCCAGCGTTGAAGTCATGCTCGAACGCTTGCTCGACGGATGGAACCGTCCGTTCACGGCCGTGGACATCGGCTGCGGCAACGGCTGGGTCGTTCGGCGCCTTGCCGCCCACCAACACTGCACCCAGGCCGTCGGTGTGGACGGTGCCCCGTCCATGATCGCCAAGGCCCAAGCCGTCGATCCCAAGGGCAACTACGTGGAAGCCATGCTTCCTGACTGGAAGCCGGACGATGCCGTCGACTTGGTCCACACCATGGAATGCCTGTACTACCTCGACGATCCGCTGGGTTTCCTGTTCACCCTCCACGACGATTGGATGAAACCGGGCGGGCGACTCGTCATCGGGGTTGACCACTACACGGAAAATCCAGCCAGCCACGATTGGGGGCCTTCCCTCAACGTCCACATGGCGCTCTTGAGCATCAAGGAATGGACCGACGGCCTCGAAGCAGCGGGCTTTACCGACGTTGTGGCAGAGCAAGTTGGCGCCAAGGAAGGATGGTCCGGCACGCTGGTCCTCACGGCTCATCGTCGAAACGACTGACGAAGCCCAAGGGTTCACCCTCGGGAGCACAGCGTCGCAAGTCTCCCCGATAGAACGAACATTGCTGGCACGCTGCGGAACCCGGGGAAAGGCGCCCGGGCTCTTCGTGCTGCGCCTCGAGATGAACCGAGGCCCGCCAGTCCAAATGCGCCATCAAATCCGCTTTGGCCTGTTCAAACGCCCCTTCGGACAATTCCACCATTCGACCGTTGGCGCCCAGCAGAAGCGCTGGTGGAAGGATGCGCCGACGCTCAGCCTCCGGTTTTCGAGCCTCGATGGCTTCCAGTGCCACGGAGTACAGGGTGAGCTGCAAGCGGTGCTCGTGAAGGATGGCCGCCTCGTCGTCGCTTTGAGGGACGGGGTCGGTCGTCTCAGGAGATACGGCTTGGAGTGGATGGCCTTTGGAGGGGTCCTCGGGATTGAAACCACCCAAACACCCCCGCGTCTTGAGGTCCACCACCTTCAGCGCGCCCTGGCCCGAGTCGTTGACCAGCGCAAGGACAAGATCGGCACGGCCGCTGAAATCCATGTTGATGCGCTCAACCACCGCCGGTCCGTTCAGCCCGTCGCCCGCCGATTCACCGGACGAGGCCGTCCGTTGGAGTTGTTCACGATGGAAGAACGGAAGTTCGGTCCTCACCGCTTCAACCGACCATCCGTGAAGCGATTCACCCTGCACCCACTGGCCGAGCAGGCCCCGATCGATGAGCGACCCAAGGTGAATCAAGCGCTCTCGCCACGTTGCTTCGGGAGTGGATGCCTCCTGTTCAGCACCAAATCCAAATTCGTTCATGACGCGCCCTACGGTGGTGTCGGAGGCGAGGTCGTCGTCGGCTTCGTGCAGCCACGATGCTTCCAGCCTCGGGGTGCCTTCTGCCATGGCGCGGGGATTTCGCAGACCGATTTCCAACACCCGATGCATCATCAAACCGAACGTGGTTGGTTCGGGCCATGCCCGTTGTGGAGGTGGAGCGGCCGACGTGCGAGGCAAGTGAAACGGTTCGGTGGACCAACCTCTGACGTGTTCCAACCAATAGCGGCGAGGACAGGAAAAGGTGGCGTCAAGGTGGTGGGCTGCGCCTTTGATGTTCTCATGGAGGCGAAGCGGTGGTGCCGCAGTCAGCCCGGTCGCTTCCATCGTGTCGAGGTGGGATGCCAACGCCCGAGCTCGTTGTTGAGGTGAGGCGGTGTCCACGGTGTCAAAGCACAAGGGGTGGTGGTACAGGCGCAAGCCGCACAACCCGTTGTTCCCCAGTTGTGCACCGGTCAACAGGGCACTGGGGTTCAGCGCTGTTTGGCTCCGACTGGGCGAAAAAGCCGGCAATTCAGGGGCGCTCAACTCCGCTGCCGACACCCACGGGGCGCTCCCGCCCGCACACCACGTTGCGCGCCGCAGTCCCTCGATGAACATCCGACCCATCGTTCGAGGGTCGGGAGCAAAGCGGACCGAAAGCGTCCCGACTTCTTCATCGAAGGTTGACGCGTTTCCTGGACTGCCCGTGATGATGAGACGGTCTTTGACTCGCGTCAGAGCGACGTAGAACTTGCGTCGAAGTTCGGCCTTGTCCTGAGCTTTGTTCATCTCGGCAGCGAATGCCCACAGACCGTCTTCTGGGCGATCTTTCGCACGCCACGGTTGTATCCGTCCCGCCAGCACTTGTGGAGTGACGAGGATGTTGTCTTGAACCGACATGCTGGCGTCGGCCTTTCCTGCTGCAAACAGTCCCGAAACCACGACCACCGGAGCTTGCAGCCCTTTGGAGCCGTGAATGGTCATGATCTGAACGGCCGACGAATCGGGTTGAGTGATGGCTTGTGGGCCTTGACGGCCCAACGAACGAATTTCGACCATGCGACGGTACATCGCTGCTGCGTCGTGACCGGTGTCGTTTCCGATGGACTGGACGATGGTGATCCACGCCTCAGCGAATTGTCGTTGAGCGTCGTCGGGGTAAGCCACCAGCAAATCCGAGCCGTCGAGGACGGCGTCGAACACATCGTACAGGGCGCCCCAGCCCATCAGTTGGTGGACGTGCATCAGGAGTGAGCGTACGGCCTCGGTGGGCGCATGCTCGATCAGATGTGGCAGAACATCGCCACCTTCCTCAAGCGAGGTCATGGCATCGTGGACTTGCCGCTCCGTCATGCCGACGACAGCGGAACGAGCGAGTTCCACGCCCGCTTTTCGCATGCCTGGCCGGGCCATGAGGGCCAGAACGGCCATGAGCGGTTGCACCACGGGTTGCATGGAGAGCAACCCTTGCCGGTCGGCCATGACGGGGATGTTTCGAGCACGGAATCGCTCGACCAAATCCGGTAAATGCTTGCGGGAATTGATCAGCACCATGATGTCCTGCGGACGAACGGGGGCGCCCTCATCGCTGACCGTGGTCCACGTTGCGGACACACTGTCCCATACCCTCGTGGACGCGCCGTTGAGCAAGGCATGGAGCCGGTCAGCAAGAAGTTCGTGTTCCAATTGAACCTGCGAGGCATTGGGGTCAGCGAAGGTGTTCACGGACACGTCCAAATCAAGCGGGACTTCGGTGATGGCCCCGGGTATCGGCAACAGCCACTCCAGCACGCCGGGTTGTTCCGTGTCACGGGCCGGTCGAAGGCGCTGTGCCTCGGCATGCCAGTCACCGGGAAGGTCGTGGTAGCGTGGGTGAAACACCTCGTCGAACATGTCGTTCATCGTCTCCATCAGGTCGTGACGAGTTCGATGGTTGGAAGTGAGATCGACGTGGCCCTCCGAGCGCCGCAACAGACGATGCCCGACGATGGAAGGTTCGCCCTGTTGGTCCTCCTCATCGTACCGAACATAGGTGTGGGGCGCTGAGGTTTCGCCCGTGTGCTCGTTGGAAAAGGACCCGGTTTCACCTCCACCGCCGACCGGGCGTGGGTCGCGTCCGCATCCGGCTTCTCGAAGGTGGTTCAGGCGGGTCTCGGCTTCTTCATCGATGTTGAACTGGCGAATGGATTCCACCGCTCGCCGCATGACGGAAACCTCAGCTTGACGGAAACGGTAGATGCTCTGTTTCATGTCACCAACGATGCAAATCGTCGGGTCCCATGCCCCCAGCGGGCCCGCAGGGTCGTCGGGGTGTCGGCGACGACGACCCCACAACCGGGCCAGAAGACGGTAGTGCGACGGGTTGGTGTCTTGGTATTCATCGATGATGAACGCACGGTACTGACGACGAAGTTCTCCCAAAATGGCCACGCGCCGTTGGAGGTCCTCCAGCAATTGTGGTCGGTCGTTGAGCAGCGTCAGCGCTCGGGCAATGTGAGCGTCGGTCCATGGCTCATCACCCAAACCGTCCAGCGCATCAATGACGGCCGGTGGGTACCGATGCCGACAAATGTCGGGGCAGCGAGCAAGAAGTAAATCCGCAGCAAAGCGCTGCATGTCATCAAAATCGTGCATGTTGTCCAGCGATTTTCTACGAGCAAGAATTTGATTGCAAGCGGTGTGGATGACGTGGAGGTCGCTCAACACCTGTACCTGAAGGTCGGCGGTGACGTAGGTTCCACGCTCTCCAGGTTCACCGGGCAAGGGGTCGACGAGCGGATCCAATCGGAGAGGGCTGTCCAGCGGCATGCCGTCGAAGCCGTCCATCGGGTTGAGCAGGAAGGCGGAGCGAGCCAACAAACGGATCAGTGTCCCGTTGGCTGAATTCAACAGATCTCGGAGGCCGGGGAGGAGGTTTTTGGCACGCGCATAAAGGTCGTTTCTCTCGTCCTTGGTGAGGGTGGTGGCCGCCGTTTTCGAAAGCAAACCAGCAGGCCAACCGTTCCCGTTGGGGAGGGCATCCCTCGGGAAGAAGGTGCATGAGGATTTGACCAAACCCGATGCGGTGGCGATGCCCAACAAGGCCTTCCAAACCCAGGAAAGCTGCTCGGCGGGGTCGGATGGGGGCGGTTGTGAAGTGATTCGGACCAAGTGATTGAATCGGGTCAACGATGTCGTACCCTCGGCAGGTGCGATGCATTGTGCGTGGTAGGGCAGAAAGGTCTGCACCCAGTCCGTCAAACGCAGATGGAACGCTTCGACAAAGGCAGGGAGCATGTCGGAAACCGGTTCAGCAATCGTGTTGAGCAGCACCTCGACGGGCGCCGAGCCGCGACCGTTCCAGACCAAACCCATGTCTTCCGCCCGCTGAATCATCGACCGGTGTGACTGTTCCACAAACAGCGAACGGGCAAGGAGGCCGCCCAGCACCACCTCGGCTTGGTCCTGCCCTCCCAACCGTGTCACTAAACGGTTTCGAGCATCCAAAAAGGCCTGATGATGGTTCAACACACCCGCCTCACGGGCATCGTCAATCGACCGGACGCGCCAAACAGCGTGCAGGGTGTCCCGGACCATCAGCGGTTTCCGCTCCTCGGACACCTGCTGATTGGAAGGGTAGAGGGCCACGAGGTCCACGTAAGGCTGCACGAGTTGACTGAGAAAGGCGTCAATGGTTGAAATGGGGGCCTCGTCCAATCCCGAGAGGAGCATTTCCACGTCGCCGTCGTTGCGCAACCTCGGGTCGAAAACACCGTCCTGGTCCTCCGGGGACGGAGCGTGTGCGCGGGCTTGGGCAAGACGATGACGGATACGGGCTTTCAGTTCAGCAGCGGACTTGCGAGTGAACGTGATGGCCACCACTTCGGAAGGGAGGAGCCCCGGCCATTCGCTTTGGGCCGTGCGTTCGCGTTTGGGCGCTCGAAGGGCGCCGTGGCCTGACAGCGGCGTGCGCGGTCCCAGCGGTGTGACGTGTGTTGCACGTTGGTCTGCGGCGAACAGGTGCTGCACATAACGTTCGGCCATCACCGTTGTTTTGCCCGTACCGGCACCTGCATCGAGGGCGATGTGCCGGTCCAGGTCCAAGCCAAGCCGCTGGCTGTTGTTGAATCGAATCATCAGAAATCACCCCCCGTGTAATCGGATACATCGCACGAGTGGGCGACGGTGCAGTAGCTGCAGTGCGCACCCGGCGTGGGGTGAACGTGCCCTTGAGCGGCGGTGGAAACGGCTCGTTGGGCGACGATGAGTCGTTCAGCCATCCAGCGACGGAACGGTGTCGTGGTGGCACCGGTTTGGGTAGATGCAGGGAAATGCTGGGAAAACACATCGGTCACATCGCCGACGAGGAGGCCTTCGCTCACGTGTGCGAGGTCGCTGTCGAGTTCGACGTAATGCGTGGTGGATTCACCGACCTCGCTTGCACCCACGCCAACGACGCGGTCGTTGGGGTGCAGCACCTCCCAAGCCCGGGCGTAAAGAGCCAACTGAAGGTCCTCGAACAGGCAGCGCATGTGGCGCAAACCAGCGGTTGCTGCGTCCGGGCCACGAACGGTCTTCAGATCTCGAATGACGACCAAACGCTGCGCCGCGCGTGGTGCTTCGTGAAGTGGAAACGGTTCGTCGTGCTCCTCTTCGCTCAGCACGCCCTCGTTGACCAACTGCTGGTGAAGGTGGTCGGGCAGCACCACGACGTCCACGCGATCAGCGTAGCCAAACAGGCGAAGGCCAGCCTCCTCATCTCCACCGTCCGTGTCGAGCAAGACGGACCGTTCCGTCTCGGTGGTCGGCGACCATTCCATCGCGACGGGAGCGGCGTGCTCCAGGGCGAGGTCGGCGTCCAACAATCGAGCAAGGCGGCCACGAGCAGGGAGTTCGAGTTCACCGTCCTGATGAGCCTGCCACGACTCGGGCGTCGCATCGATCAGATCTTTTGTGCGATGAACCGAAACAGCATTTTGTCGCCCCAACCAGTGGACATCTCGCTGAAGGAAGTCGAGGACAGCGTCCCAACCGGCACGCCCATCACCCATCGGACCGAGGTGGAGCGGTTGAACAGCTGCAGTGGATTCTTCCCCCATGGGAATCCCGTGGCCCTGCAGAATGGCAGCCTCGGTTTCGTGCACCACCTGGCCCCGAATGCGCACGTCGATGTCCTCGGTGCTCAAGTCCTCGTCGTCGTCTGCCCGGAGATACTGCTTGAGCCATGCTTGACGGGGGCACTTGAGCCAAGCCTCCAAGCGGCTGGGCGACCACACCTCACGCTCGAGCGGCACGCCGAGCGCACCGAAACGATGGGACAGGCCTGCCCCGTCTGGAAAATACGGAGGAAGTGGCCTCGGGTCAACGCTGACGGAGACGGATTTCTCTTCCCTGTGCCCCAGATGTGGGAATGCATTCGCAGCCACACCGCTGACCTTGAGCGAAGCGCGTGTCGGCCGCAGCGTGACCGCATCAACGCTGGCCAGGTGTTCTCGATTTGACCAATCAAAGCTGGTGTGTTCGTCGATGTGCTTTGCGAGGGGTTGACGCCTTCTTCGGTCGGCCTGCACTTCACCTTCGTAGGCGTGAAGCAGGGCAGCAGCATGGTTTGGCAAGACGTTCGGTGAAAGGTGGCCTCGTAGGTCAAGGCCGAGTTGCTGACGACGGTCGCGGCCGGTGAACCCAAATCGAACCGAACGCAACCCCGAGGGCGTGCTTGAGCTGGCATGCATCACCGGCGTCAACCAACTTCCATGGCCGTCCTCTCGCACCGACCAGCGGAAAGGGCGAGGCCCCTCATCACCCTCGTAGGTTGATGACGGAAGGAAACTTGGCGGTGCTCGCATGGCATCCCAATCGCGAGAACGCTGAACATCGGCCAACCATTCAGCCAGGGGTGCGCTCGGTCCACCTCCCTCTTCAGGAGACGAATCAAACACGACGACGGTGGGTGCTGCGTTGAGCAAATGACGAAGGTGATGACGCCCTCGCCGGACGAGTCGATCGGTCTGAAACAACCCGAGTTCAAGTTGAGCCGAAGCGTCCAACCACGGGACGATGGGGGAGCGCATCGACCACGCATCAACGTCCATGCCGACGAGAAGAACAAGATCTGCGGAGCATCCCAAGGCATCGTCCGGTGTCACCACGCTGATACGGTCGGTTCGCGATGTTTGGTGCGTGAGGTCCGTTGACGACCCGATGTGGTCCAAGACGTCCACAAACGCTGAACCTTGGTCAAGGACCGGTAAACCGTGCTGCTGAAGTTGAGCTTTGATGGCGTTCAAGGATTCAACAAGCGCCTGAAGCGCCCCCAGGCCTGCATCAAAGGGGGCCCTGCGGTGTTCAAACCGCGCCACATCCACGGAACTCAAGAGCCAGGAAAGCCATGCCATGCCGGAAGAAGGAGGTTCGGGCATCGGCAGTTCCGCACCGCTGGTGCAACCGACCACGGTCCGCTGGAGCAAGTGTCGGTCCTCGGGCGAAAGCAGCGGCGACCAAGCACGAAGCAAACAAGCCAGCCACCACTGCGTTTGTTCCAGCGCCCGGGCTTTTTCATCAGGACGTCGTTCAGCAAAGGAAGGTTCGGCTCCGGCAAGAACCCCCAGCCAGCGTGCGATGGCTCCCGGGCCACCCAGCACGTGGAATTGTCGTGAGATGTCGTCCAGCACACCGGCATCAGGTTGCGGGCGCCACGTTCCTTCCGTGGGATGATTGAGTTCCGGGAACAAATCCTCGTTGAAGGGAACCACGGATGAAAAGAACACACCTCGCAGCGACTCAAGCGACCACGCACTCATGCCCTGAGCCAATCGCGCAGCCCGGATCACAGCGTGATGAGTGGGTTGTTGGTTCATGGCGGCCGAGCCGGGGTGCCAGCGTACACCGATGGATGCCAGCGCATTTGACCACGTCGTTGCGCGATCTCGAACGTTCGCGTCGACGACGAGAACATGGCCGTCGTGTTGTACTCGGTAAGCCTGGATCAGTGTCAAGGCCGCTTGCACGGCATGCCCGCGCTCGTCCAACGTCAGGCGGGTCACTTGCGTCTTGCGTTCCCGTCCGACGTCCGTTTGCCACGCCAAAGCCTCGCCGGACCACACCTCATGCTTGGGCAGCCAACTCGGCAGCGTTTCGGTGGTGCAGGGTTGCTCGTCGACCAGGTAGGCGCCGTGGTAGCCCAAGCGGAAGGAACCGGAATTGAGCAGTTGATGAACGGGGGTAAACACCGACACGGCCGCAAGGAGGTCTTGTTCAATTTCAGTAAAATCGGGCGCTGCGTTGAGCACGATGAGCCCCGAAACCTCGTTCAGGTGGAAAGGTGCGTCCGATGCGGTCCGCAGCGCTTCAAGCACGTGCCGCATGACCAGCGCTGGTAACATGGCGCCCGCCGCCGCTTCGGTCTCGAGGCACAAACGGTGGAACACGGCTGCACCTGGATCACCCTCCCACGCGAAAGGTTTGCGCAACTGGAGCAATTCGCCGTGCAGGTGTTGGAGTCGTCGGGTTTTGGTGAGGGTCCAACTTCCAACCCCTGGCGTGTAGAGGAAAGGAAGTTCAGCGCGCTCAGCAGCCGCAGCACATCGGGCGTGAAGCGCCATGAACGAACTCGCTTCGTCGTCCAAGAGAACAGGCAAACGAAGGTCAACGTGGAGAAGGCGGACCAGGCGATTCAGCGTGAGGTGGTATTGCGGCATGACCACTACCCCGGCCTCGTTGAGTTCCTCGAGCGTACGTTGGCGATGAAGTTCCGTCGGGTGAAGCAGGATGAAGGGCGAGTGCTCGGCCGGATGGCAAAGCGCATGGAACAACCACGCCGGAATCCCCTCGCCTGCGGGGACATATTCCGATGTGATGATGGGTGTTCGCTCCATGAAAACCGCCTGTTTGGTAGAACCCCCCCGAGGCTATTTCAACATACGCGGCACC
>CAXGZM010000042.1:0-12328 GCA_964014165.1 uncultured euryarchaeote
AGGACGAGCGGGGTGGTGGTGGACAACGTTCCCAACAAGACGAGCGCAACCAATGCGACGCACGTCTTCGGAAAGGCCACCTCACCACGTCCTCACTCGTTGTACTCTTGCCATTCTTCTTCGCCGGCCAAACGGTACCACCAGGTGCCGTCGTCGTCTTCCCACCATTCCGTACCGTCCTCGTCGACGCTGGTTTCAACCTCGGCTTCTGCTTCTTCTGCTGGGGCTTCTTCCGCAGGCGGACCGCTCGGGCCGGGAGCAGGACCGGTCGGGCCGGGAGCGGGACCGGTGGGTCCAGGGGCCGGGCCGGTGGGGCCGGGAGCGGGGCCCGTGGGGCCTGACGGACGGTCGTCTTCGTCATCGTCGTACTCGTCATCATCGTCCCAATCGTCCATGCGACCGCTTCGCATGAACGACACAAGGAGACCTGCAAGCACGACGCCAACGAGACCGAGTAACCCGGCGCCGACGTAGTAAAGCGTTCCACCCGCTTCGAAGAAGCCGGCGAGGTTCCCCTCAACGGTGATTTCTTCGTTGACGCGAACCGCTCCCACGCTGATCGTAATGGTTTGTGGTCCGTCGTCGAGTGTGGTGATGGTCCACAATTCGGAGGAGGTCATCATGGCGGTGCCTCGGCCCGTCGATTCAACCTGAATGCTTCCGGGAACGGGGATTTCATTGTCGAACGCGTCAAAGGCACGGATGCTCACGTCCAAGCTTTCGAGCTGCTCCACGGTGTCGGTGGAGAGGTTGACATCAAGGCGTGCAACGATGCTCTGGGCAGCGACGGTGATTTCTGTCGTGGAAACCGCCCCGCCAACGGCGTATCGCAGCGTGTGGACACCTGCAACCTCTGCGTCATAGGTGTAGGTTCCTTCCGAGGTCGTGATGACGCTCAATGTTGGGACGGATTCTCCGTCTTCGGTCCAGTCCACGTTCTGTGGGAATTGGTTGCCGTCGGCGTCCGTACCCGTGACCTGGATGTCAACGCGGTCGCCTGCGGTTGGCGTACTCAGCGACACGTCTGCACTGACGGTGACCGCTTCGCCGTGAACCACCGTGATGGTGATGCTGTCGCTCACGTTGAAGCCGGTTCCGCTGACCTGATACGCCTCGATGCGCCATTCACCCACCATGGTGGCGTCCCAGCGCATGCCGTCGAGCAGAAGTTGAGTGGTGATGTCCTTGACTTCGCCGGTGGCGACGTTGATTTCCACCCAGGTGAGACCGTCCGAAGTGATTCGGTTGTTGTCGGCGTCGTAGAGGTCGGAGAGGAAGTCAACAGCGTAATCCGAGGTCAACTCGAACACAGCGCCGGTGCTTCTGTCCGGATCGTTCGCCGTGCCCTCGATGCTGACCGTGTGCAGGAAACCGTGGTCAACGGTCATGTTGATGCTCACCGCATGGACGGTGGTGCCGTCATCGTAGGTGGCCGTCAAGGTGTAGGGGTCTTCGCTTGCAAAGTACGGCGTGAAGGTTGTTGTGTCGCCGCTCAGGACCTCAAGGAAGTTCGTGGAATCACCCATCGTTGGATGATCGAGTGTCCAGTTCACGACGATGGCCCACTGATTGCCTTTGGCGTCGATGGCGAACACGTCGGCATCGAGCGTATCATCGGCTGTCAGGTCGAAGTGCGCCCACGTTGAATCAACGTCGTCAACCTCGATGCGCAAGGTCTGAATCATTCCCTTGGCGACGTCGATGGTGACCTGCGTCAGCGTGGTTTCGTATCGAGCCTCCAAAATCTTCGCACCGGTCTTCACCGGGTCCCAGATGGCCGGGGCTCCGGGCGTCAGTTGCCCGTCGGAGGTCTTGGTCCAGTTGTCGGCTGGGAGAACCACTGCCAAGCGGTTGCCTCGGACGTCAACCCGGGTGGTGTTGATGTAGACCCGGTCGTCGGCCGTAATGGAAGTGGCCGACACGTTCAGTTCGAGGTAGGCGATGGCGCCGTGGCCAACCGTGATGTTCATCTCAGCCGAAACACCGGAAACGGAGGTCACGGCAAGGCTCCACACACCGACGTGATCGGGGTAGTATTGCTGGTTGATTTCCGAGTAGTTACCGTTGGTGGTTGACCACGTCAAATTGCCGGCTTCACTGAGTGCAAGGGCGTTGCCAAACTGGTCGTAGAGGTCAAGGGTGATGTCGCACCACACACCCGCTGGCACGGTGCCTTCGCAACCGCTCATGACAAAGTACGACGGGGCACCGGGCAGGACGGTGATGGTGACGACGACCTGCTGTCCACTGGCTGGATGAGACACGGTGACCGTGTGCGTGCCAGCAGCGTAGGGCATGAACGTCGTGCCCATCATGCTCCCGTTCGAGGGGGTGAGGTCAATCGTCTCGCCCGTGTTGAAATTCCCGTGCTGGTCGGCCATTTCAGCGCTGATGGTCAGCGTTTCGTCGGCCGTGATGGTCGCCGTGAGCGGCGACACGATGAGGTCAACGGGTGCACCGGGGGTGACCGTGATGTTTTGGGAGCCGCACACCAAGCCGAAACACGACGTGATGGTCGTGGTGCCGGCTGTGGTCGGCGTGAACAAGCCGTTACTGCCGATGCTTCCTGTGGACGACGACCAGGTCATGGGCGGCGCCTGTACCATGGACTGGTGATCGTAAGCGACGGAGTTGAAATTCACCGCCGAGTCGGCGTCCGTGGTCGGTGTACCCGACGGGCTGATGGCCACGCTGGTGATGTTCGTGGTGTTGAACAGGACCATCGGTCGGAAAATGGCGTTGCTGGCCGTACCCGAATAAAACGAAGCATGGGCGTAGCCGGTGTTGGGGGTTGCGATAATGACCCACGCCTGTTCGCTGGTGATGGTCATGCCAGCGGTGCTCACATCAAACCAAATCCAGCCCGTGGTATCGACATTGACAACGGTGGTTGATACGGCATCGCCGTAATCTACGCCGGCTTGCATGCCAGACGCACCCCACGTGCCACCAGCGGTGGTACCGTTCCAGGTGGCCGAAGATGCACCCCAGTTGGTGTTGGTGATGGGGTGGACATCGAAAGAGACCGAGGTTGCTCCTTGTGCCGAAGTCCACGATTCAACGTACATGCCAAGCGAGGCAGAGTGCACCTGCTGATATTGTGCAAACGGCACCTGGGCAGCGTCGAGCGCCACGTTGATTCGGCATTCATCGGCGTAGAGTGTTCCGCAAAAGGTTCCTGCGCTGATGGTGGGCTCGCCGGCAAAGTTGGTGTTGGCGTATTCACTGTACACGGCGGTGTCCTGCACGTTGGTGTGGCCAAACGCGGCGATTTCGTTGCCGGTTTGGAACTTGTACGTGTAGGTGTAGTCGTTGTTGTAGGTGTGGGTAGGGTCGCCAACAGCGAAACTCCAGCGGGAGGAAGAGGGCCCGGGGATGGATTGGTTCACACCTTGGACCCACCAAGAGAACAGTTGGCCTTCGCTCAAGTTTTCTTCAAACCGGAACGTGGTGTTCGTGATTTCTGAATCCTCCCACGAGCGGAACTTGTAGACGCCGCTCTCGTTGGCGACGGTGACGATGTAGCCCGTTGCACCGCTGACCGGTGTCCACGTGAGGACGGGCTGCGTCGAGGGCGTCAACAGACCGTTGTCCTCGGCGTACAGGACTTGGCCGTCACCGGGTGAAGTGAGGGTCGGCTGAGCAGGTGGAACAATGCCGTTCACGTTGTCAACGTAATCCAACACGAGGTGAGGATGGTACGTTGAATCGAAGTATTCCGAGGAATAGAAACTGTGGGCGGACCCCGTACTGCCCACCATGGCGAGCTTGAACGTCATCGTGGTGTTACCGTTGGCGATGTTGGCTTGGGCAAGGCTGGTCAAATCCCACTCCTTCCAACCGAAGGGGTTGTTCAACGTCAACGTCGAGCGGGTGATTTCGCTCGTGGAACAGGAGGGAGCCGTGGCCCAAACCACACTGGACTCGGTGAATCCGCTGCACGGATAGGCCGCAATCGTGGTTGAGGAGGTGCCGGAAACACCCGGTTGATACAGGCGGAGCATCATCTGCGTCGGTGTCATGGCAGACGGCCACGGGATGTTGCTGAGATCGAACTCCATCAGGATGCTGCTCTGGCCCGTACCGAGACTGTTGACGCCCAACCCCATGGTGCCGGAGGCTCCTCGGTTCACCGTAGCGTTCGAGTCGATTTCGACGTCTTCCACCATCGGCAACTGGCCCGTGTAGTCAAAGATTGATCCTCGAGACAAATTCAGCGTGTGGTTGCCGTCGCCGTCATCGCTGCCCTGATCTTCAGGAACGCGGTACTTGTTGACGGAGGACCATTCGCCGATACGGTCGCCCTGGTCGGCTCTGACGCGCCAGTAGATCCAGAAATCCCCCTTGGAGAGGTTGGAATTGGTGTAGGTGTTGTTGAGGAAGTCGAACGTGTCGTTGCCGTACAGTCCCGCCATGATTTCGTCGTGCGTCCAACAGGTGGTGATTTCTTCGTTGAGGAAGGAGGGGTCGCCACCGCCACACGCGGCAATTTGGGTGTGGTTGGCGTAGGTGAGGTTGAAGGTGAAATCCGTGCTGTTAAGCCCCGAAGGACGAGGCTTGGACGTGTTCCAGAGCGTGGTGCCGTCGAGGGGAGTGAGGCCGGTGGGTTGCGATGGCACCCATGCGTCAACGATGCGATAGGTCAGGTTGAGGCGTGGACGAACGTCGATGTTATTCGCTTCACTTGAGGCGAACTGAACGCGACCGTCGACATCGCCGTTACGGTCCTCCACGGGGAAGAGAACAACGTCGAGTTCAGCCAGGTTGTTGGCCAGCGCGTGTTGAACGAGCGCCGTCACGTTGAACGCCGTGGTACCGGTGGCATTGACCCACTGCGCTGGATTGAAGGGAATGTCAAAATCGTCTCCCGAGTATCCCCCTGCGTTCGCCCAGGTCGAATTGTTTCCGGCTGGATAGGCGTACACGGAAGATTCCGTCCAGGCCGTGGTGGTTTCGCCGACGGCGACGTACGTGTTCTGGTACACGTTGATGGCCGTGAATTCAAGGCTGGCGTTCACCACTTCGTAGGTCCCCGGCATCGGAAGCGAACTGAAGTCCATGTTGACCAGTGACATGGAACGAAGGTTGGCGTTGCTGGTGGACACTTGGCTTCGGCCGACAAAGAGGCTGGAGGACGTGCCGCGATTGGTGTAGATGTTCCCCGTGTCGAGGTAGGTGTCGGACGTGACCGTTGGGTAAGCGGTTGACGGAATGATGGAGCCCTCTTGGATGGAAAGCGTAGCGTGGGTGCTGTTGATTTCCTCACCAACGTCGTTGGGGAGGTAGAAAATGGTCGAGGTGCTTCGCGGTCCCAACATGCCGTTGTTCATTGGCTGGACCATCCAGCGAATTTCTTGAGCAAAGGTCAGGTCTTGCGGGGGCGTGAACGTGAGGTTGGTGATGTCAAACGCGGCAGGCGTGGTTCGGGAGTCGTAGGTGTAAAGCCCGGCCATGTCGTTGTTGGCGTCGGCCTGAATGAACACCCGCCATCCTGTGGCTGTCGTCGACCCGCTGTAGGTCCACGAGAAGGTGGGCGAGCGGTCAGCTTGGAGGGCGTGGGATGCGGTATCCCAAACGATGGAACCGCTGGTTGGACCGGTGTTCACGCCGCTCACGGTCGGCGTAGCGACCGTGCCGTCTTCCCACGTAAGCGTGAGGTACGGGCGCTCGCTGGCGCTGCCCGCGGTGGACGTGAATGCGATTTGATCCGTGGTTTGGCTGGAGGTGTAAATCATCAGCGAAACGTGATTTTGGCCCGCAGCCATGGCGGCCTGAACGGCCTCGGTGACATCGAAATCCATCCAGTCATCCGCTACGCTGTCAACGAGATCGACGTAGCCACCGATGTCGGTGCCGATGGCACGGCCGCCGCGCTGAGCCCATGCGTTCGTACCGTCGTACGTCGTGCCGTTGGCCGAAGTGGTCCAAGGTTGCAAAACGGGGCGAATCGCAACCGGTTCGTCTTCCACCGAGCCGTACTCTGCGAACAGGCTCAGTTCAGCAACGGTGACGCGCGCACCGCTGGGTTGGGGCACCTCATTCAGTGGAACACGGATGAGACCGGCTGCTTGGTAGCCGCTCGAGGTCTCACCGACGAGCAGGGTGGTGGAATTCTCGTGCGTGTCGTCCGAGCCCGTTCCGTTCTCGATCACGTAGGTATCAACGAGATGTGGGGTGCTGAGATGGGGCAGAGCACCGTGATGGCGCAACTCCACCGAGGCCTTGGTGGCGTTGAACACGACCGTGTTCAGGTCGGGCATCTGGAAGTGGTAGGCGTTGGACCAGTTGCCGATTTGGTTGGTGGCCGAAACGGCACGGACCCGCCAGTACCACGTCTTGCCCTCATCGAGGTCGGACTGGAGCGTGAACGAGGTGTTGGTGAGGTCAAAGCCTGCATCGTTCCAGGACGTGTAGGTCACACCGTTTACCGATGAGAAGTCGGTTTGGGTGTCCAACTGGACGATGTAGCCAGCGAGCGCCATGGAGCCTGCAAAGTTCCAATCGAGTTCGGGTTGGGTGATGGGGGTCAAATCCACGCCTGCACCAATGGACCACGAACCGTTGAGTGGCAGTGCCGGTGAGGGGTCAGAAGGCAGCGCGTCCGAGCCGGGCACGTAGACAAAGGAAAGTTCGGGGCGGCTCGCCATCGAATCCTCAGCCGTGCTGAAGTACGCTGTCCGGGCGCCGCCAGCACCGGCACCGAGCATGCCGGCAATGAAGTCCACGCGCCGATCTTCGCGCATGGCGTTCTGCACGGCCAGGGTGACGTTCCATTCGACCGAGTCGCCTTCTGAAAACGAGTTGCCCACCGACACGCTGTCGAGCAAGGAACCGCGCTCGGCACCTTTGGCACCGGCGGTGGCCCACGAGTTGGAACCGTCGTAACTCGTCCACGTGGCGTCCTCTGCGCTCCAGTCGTTTTGGTTGCTCTCCCACACACCGATGGTCGGTGCGCCAAAGGTGGATGAGGTCAGCGACATCGAAAGGTGAGCCGACTCAACTGCGTAGCCGTCGGGCAAGAGGTTGGACACCAAGTTGCAACCCACCAGGCCCGTGATTTCACCGCCGAAGGGGCTGTAGTCGATGGTCATCTCCGAATCGCCGTCGTAGTTGTCGTTGGGCGCTGCGCTGTCGATGTAGGTGTCCATGCACTCGGGGTATTGGTTGTCTTGCGAACCGTTGCCGTGCTTCAGGTTAAACTGATAGCGGTCGCCGCCGAGCCAAATGCTCTCGAGAGAGGAGACGAGGAAACTGGAACTCACCCACTCACCGTAATGATTGTCGCTGTCCACGGTGGCCATCCGCCAGAAGTACATGTTGCCCACTTCGAGGGTGTTGGAACCGGTCATGGCCAAGGTGCCGTCGCTGGCGCTGAAGTCGTTGTCAACTCGGGTGTCAACACGCATCTGGCGGAGGCGGAAATCCTCGTCCGTGGCGAGTTCGAACACAATGTCGTCACCGGATGCAGGTTGCGACCAGTTCAGCGATGGCTGCGTGTTGCCGGAAAGGTTGTCCCCGGTCTTGTTCCAAACAGCCAAGCTTTCGGCCGGTGCGGTGAGGCTCACGGCGGCGGGTGGCGTTCCGCTTCCCCATTCGTAGGTGATGGAAAAAGAGGGGGCATTGCTGGGGTTGGCTGCTTCGGCCGAGTGGAAGAAGATGCCCTCGTTGTTCGTGAAGGACTCAAATTTCCCGCGTACGGCCATCATCAAATCGAGCGGTGCTTCATCACCACCGTCGAGGTAGTTTTGGACGGCATGGTCCAAATCGAAGGTGAAGCTGTCGCTCGTTTGATTGCCATCGGCCATGGCGACGGTGGCGGTCCCGTTGGAGCGACCCCCATCGTACCACTGGATCCCGCCAGAGGACATCTGATTCCAGGTGACCTCTTCTTCTGCCCAAAGTCCCGATTCTTCCATGCCGTGAACCGATACGACCGGGTCGCCGCTGTACGAGGATCGGGTCAGTTTGAGTTCGGCGTTCACGATGGTGAGGTTGTCGTGCAAACCGAGTTGGTTGAGGGAGGTGCGGAAATGAATCAAGCGCTCCTTGTTGGAGGTCATGCTGGATTCAACCAGTGCGTCAACGCCGTAATTGTAGGTCTTCCTCGTTTCGTTGACGAACGTGTCCTGCAGGAAGTTCTGCTCAAGGCCGGTGTCGGTGGGAGCGAGGGTCATCGTCGCCGTGCCGTCGCCGTTATCGACGACGTTGAGGTTGGGCAAGAGGAAACTGGTTGAATCCCAGGCACCCCACTGGTCGTTGCTGTCCACCGCACGAACGCGCATGTGCATGGTGGTGCCGTTGGTCAGGGCGAGGCTCGTGGGAAGGTCATAGGCGCCGGACGTACCGGTGGAGGTGAAGCTCGACCACAAGGTCGAGAAATGCCAAGCCTCGTCGGTCGACGAACGCCAGTCGTCGTCGTTGCTGAGTTGGATCTCAACATCGGTGCCCGTGTTCATGTCGTAGGAGAGGGTGGGCGTGGTGACGGGCTGGAGCAGGAAATCTGCTTCCATCCAAGGCATACCGTCATCCACAGGGAGGTCCGTGTTCACCGAGGCCCCGGCGGTCGCGCTGCTGCCCGTGGTGACATCGAGGATGAGCTCAGGGCGGTCGGCAACCGTGGTGTTTTCCGACATAGCACAGTCGTAGGTGGCGCCGAACGAGGCGACGATCACCGAAAGGTAGGCGGCGTTGGAGCGGGCTGCTTGCTGAGCAATGGAGGTGACGTTGAGGGCCAACGTACCGTTGCCGGTCAGCAACACCGGTGGCTCCCAATCGCCTCGGTCAGCCATGGCCTCTGCCCCGGCTTCGGACCAGAGGAGGTTGTTCCCGTACACGACCCAAGAAGCATAGGAGCCGTTCCAGAAACGGTCCATGTTGGCGACGTAGGCCTTGAGTTCGGTGGGTCCGAGAGCATCGGTGGTGCACTCCAACTCGATGCTCGCTTCGTGAACGGTGTCGCTGGAAGTGTAGTTCATCGGAAATCGAAGTAACAACCGAGATTCCTGTGCGGGCCCGTCTGCCAGCGTCCCGGTGACCGAAGTGTTGTAGGTGCTGGTGGGCGCTGAAGCTGTGATGTACGTATCAGCGTGAATGGCGTGGTAGGAAACGGCGCGATGAACGGTGGGTTCGTCTTCGAGTTCGGACCACCCCTCCATGGTTTGCGGGAGCGAGAGATCGGCGAAGATGAACATCAACACGAGCAAAAGTGCCGTGGCCCGGGGAGAAACAATTCGTAGGCTACGCATGGGACTCAACCCTTACACCACTCCCCATTATAGGGACTTTTCCCTTATATGGAATGAGCACCCCTCTCAGCCACCGTCAACAGCCGCCAAGATTCCCTCGGTTTTGGATGCGAATGTTGAAGGAGGCTCGTCAACGACGAGGAAATCCATGAGCGAACTTTGGGTTGAGAAACACCGCCCTCAATCGGTGACTCAAATCAAAGGCCAGGCTGCCGTCGTTCAGCGCCTGGGAACGTACGCCGGAAACAAGAACTTCCCCCACCTGCTGTTCGCTGGCCCTCCCGGAACCCCTCTCAGCCACCGTCAACAGCCGCCAAGATTCCCTCGGTTTTGGATGCGAATGTTGAAGGAGGCTCGTCAACGACGAGGAAATCCATGAGCGAACTTTGGGTTGAGAAACACCGCCCTCAATCGGTGACTCAAATCAAAGGCCAGGCTGCCGTCGTTCAGCGCCTGGGAACGTACGCCGGAAACAAGAACTTCCCCCACCTGCTGTTCGCTGGCCCTCCCGGAACCGGAAAAACAACGGCTGCGATGGCCCTCACCAAGGACATTTTCGGCGAGGACTTTCGCCAAAACCTGCTGGAGATGAACGCCTCCGACGAACGTAAATTGGAGAGCATTCGAACCAAGGTGAAGCAGTTTGCGAGAACCCAGCCTTACGGCGGTGCGGCTTTCAAAATCATTTTCCTCGACGAAGCCGACGCGTTGACCAACGACGCTCAGGGCGCGCTTCGTCGCATCATGGAACAGTACGCAGAAACCTGTCGGTTTATTCTGTCCTGCAACTACTCCTCCAAGATCATCGAACCCATCCAATCCCGGTGCGCCGTTTTTCGATTCCGCCCGCTTTCAGACGCTGACGTGGCCGCCCAGGTGGTTCACGTGGCAGAGCTTGAGAAACTGACCCTTGGCGAAGGGGCGGTTGAGGCCTTGACCCGTATCTCTCAGGGGGACCTGCGAAAGGCCTTGACGGCCCTCCAAGTCGCCGCTGCGCTGAACACCACCGTCAGCAGGGATTTGGTCTATGAAACCTCAGCCACTGCACCGCCCGAAGCGTTGCATCAGTACCTGATGGCCTGCCGGGATGACGGGTTTCACGTTGCGCGGCGAAGACTGCGAGAGTTGCTCGACCAGTTCGGTCTCGCCGGGACGGATTTCGTCAACCAGCTCCATCGTGAACTCTACACCGCTGACTTTCTTGATGAGCGGTCAAAACTCGCACTGACCGAGTGGATGGCGGAGATCGATTACCGACTGGTCGAAGGCGGCGGTGAACAAATTCAGTTGGATGCCTTGACGGCACAAATCGTTCAGCACCTTCGGGATTGATTCACTTTCAGTTTCACCCAACGGGACCCCAAAAGCATGCAGTAGGTTGGTTGCAACGGCGGACCATGAACCCCATGAGACTCCGCATCGAAGACGCCTTGTGCTGGACGATCCTTGCCCCGCTCGTTCGCGCCCGACGCCGTCGCATTGAGCGGCGGGTGAGTCAGGAATTCTTCGACCGTCAACGCATCGATCGTGTCCTCAACGAGATCCTTCGTCAGCACGCTGACTTACTCGGTTGACACTTCTGGCGGGTTGACCGCAAAGGTCCAGGTGTAGGTTCGGGTGTTTTCCCAAGGGTCGCCCTGCTCAACGATGTCCACCTGAATGGTATGCTCGCCCACGGCCAAACCTTCACCCAGGAACACGGCGAAGGGCTGGTCGAGGTCGGCATGAGGCAGGAGGACAGGAGCGGATTCGTTGCTGGCCGTTCGCCAGGTGCCAACATCGGTCGTGTGTTCATCCCAGAACGTCGCGTTTGAGTCAAGGGTCGTTTCGGTGTTTTGGAAGGAGTGCACGACCGTCACGCTGGCGCCGGTATCGTCCACGTTGTCGGCGAGGCCGAACAAGAGCCACGCACCGCCTGCCACGTATTCACCCTCCTCCAGCGTCCACTCGTTTTCAACACCGTTGACCTTGTCTGCGAACGTGAAGTTGCCGTCATGCTCGATGACCACGGCCCATTCGTCCGCCAGCTGCGGTGCCACGATGTCGCCGAAGGGAGGGTTGACGATCAGGAACGAAAGGGAGAGGAACGTGAAGATGTAGAGGAAAAAAGCACGGAACCACGTGCCTTTGGTGTAGTGCTCCTTGAACCGCTCCGGCATCACCATCCGGTGAATTTGCGGAATGAGAATGAGCATGGTCAACGGCAAGATGTAGAGCACGTCGGTCTTGTCCAACGTCGTGGACGGCATCAAGATGTAGCGCATCATCATCGTGACAAGGAAGGCGTAGAAGATCACGAGCCACATGGACGCCGTGTCCGCTCGCTCTTTGCCGTGGTATTTCACCGGGTCAAACGGTTCGATGCCCAAGTCAGCGCCCGAGCGGCGTTTCTTTTTCTCGGCGGCCTTTGCCCCATCACGCTTCATGCGGTCGGCTTGCGCCGCCGCCATGGCCGTTTTGAGGTCCACCATGAGCAAAGCGGAACCGAGCAAGTGTTAGAACACATCGGTTCAAGTTCATCCCTCGTGGACAAGTTCAACGCAAGCCTGTCTTCCGATTTCTTCAAAGAGGGAAGGGCTCACCCACAGCACAGGCCGGGGTGGCGTAGTTGGTAGCGCGTCGGACTCATAGGGCAGCCTCCAAGGCGATCGTATGACGTGCAAAGCCCCTTGTGGTGTCTGAGACATCCGAAGGTCGCGGGTTCGAGCCCCGCTCCCGGCACCACCTCTCGTTTGACTGTGTGCTGAAAACTAAAATCGTAGTTCGGCGTGGCACTCTTTGAGCGACATGTCCGACCCACTGCTCCGAATGGACAACCTTCAACGACACTACGACACGCCTGCCGGTACGGTCAAGGCCTTGGACGGGGTCAGTTTTGACATTCATCCCGGCGAGCGTGTCATTCTTCTCGGCCCGTCCGGGTCCGGAAAAACCACCCTCCTGAACTGCCTGTCAGCGTTGGACAGCCCCACCGGTGGTTCCTATCGCTTCCTTGGCGAGGAAGTGCCCCGCAATCAGTCCGAAAAGATGACGTCGTTTCGCAGGGACAACATCGGCTATGTCTTTCAATTCTTCAACCTCCT
>CAXGZM010000043.1:0-11830 GCA_964014165.1 uncultured euryarchaeote
GGCGGAAACTCAAGATGTGGGACTTGCATCCCATGTGGGTGGACCATCTTTCGACACGAGCTTCCAGTTATTCGTCGTTGGTCTTGCTCATGATGTTGTTGTTCATGATCTTCATTCCTTACCTGTGAACGGAAGCAGGCTTGAACGACGACGAGCCAGTTCTGCCAGGATGTCACGGGTGCTCTGCTCCTCGTTTTCTGCCATCGTTTTTGACGGGCTTGCTGCTCGCTTGCTCAGGGCCCGCAAGGGCGTCGTCTCGCCTTCGGGCGAACACAGGAGACCGATGAAGCGGTTGAGGGGCATGCCCTGTTCCCAATCGATGAACGGCGAGCCGTTTCGCGTGAGTGGCAGTGCAGGTATCATCGTTGCCAGCCGTGCGAGCGTGCCGGTCAACCCGTTGGTTTCCACGCGGAAGATTCGCCAAGAATCCCCTCGAACGCCCTTTCTTCGATGCGCATACAGCGGCATCAAACCCGATCGCTCCCCCTCTCGAATCATCGCCAGCAACTGGTCCTTCGTTCGGCCGGAGAAGTAGAGTTTCTCGGCACGGGTGGATTTGACTTCGATGGGAAAGCAGCAATCACCACGAAGCGCAACCAAGTCTCCGCTTCCCTCCATGCCGGAACCCGCTGCCCGAACCACGAGAAACGGCCGTTCTTTCACGCGACCCATGCGCTGCTGTTCCTCTGGAGAACAACTCTTCGTGACGGCGTGAACACCCTTGTCGGTGCCAGCAAGCACCTCCCTGAGTTCACGCTCGTAAGCGCCCGTCATGCAAGGACATCGTTGTCCATCGTTCTTGATAACTTCGGCGTGGATGCGGGGCGGAAATCAAGTTCTTTGCACGGCTTCAAACGCCGACCGATAGGTTAGAACGGGAGGCAGGTCTCAAGACCACCGTGAAGCCGCTGTACGTCCGAACGGATGACTTTCGTTTGGCGCACCGTCTCTTGAGTGAATTCAATCAGCGAAATCTACCGGCCAAGCAGATTTCACTCACCCAACCCGTTGAGCACGGCGCCTACTGGTTTGGCACACCCGATGAAGTCGCTTCAATGGGTGGCCGCGGCGTAGCAGTGGACGTGAATGCCGTCTCGTCCGCGGTCTCCACGTGGCTTCTCTCTCGCCAACTCGATGCACCCCCGAAGCAGCTTGTGGTCGGGGTTGACCCCGGTCCTCGCCCGGGTTTTGCCTTCCTTGCAGACGGCGTCGTGTTGGGGAAACGGGAGATGGACGCCATTGACGACGCCATCGATGCGACGGTTCAACTCGTCACCCGCGTCAAACCGATGCAGGTCTTGGTACGAATCGGCCACGGCTCACCCGTTCATCGCGATCGGTTGGTCAACCGGATGCTGTCAATGGGCTATCACGTTGAGATCGTCAACGAACATCGAACGAGTTCCGGACAGCCTCGCCACGCCCACGGCGCTGCAGCCATCAAAATCGCCATGCTCTCGGGAAAACCCATCCACGAGCAACGCAGCGTTCAGGTCACCGACGGTGAACTTCGCAACCTCCAGCGCATCAGCCGCCAACGCTCCAAGGGTCGCTTGACCCTCTCGCTTGAGGCCGCACGCCGAGTGGCCTGCGGTGAAATGACCCTGGAGGAGGCGTTGAAAGAGGCGGGTCACGATGCCTCGTCATCGTGAGGGCGAGTCTTGGCCAGCGCGGTGAGTTCGGGAGAGCGATTGAGCCACCAGCGGAACGCCTTCTCGCTTGCGGCGGGTGCAAACACCACGCCAGCGAGGACGGCGAACAGGGCGATAAAGGACATGGACGGTACGTCCCTCGTGCCGTAGGATTGCGGTCCGCCCACCATCAGTTTGACCGTTCCGAGCCAAGGTATCTCGCCGCCTGCTACACCCAGTACCCAGTCGTCACGGATGGGGCCGACCACACCGGATGGACTGTGAACACCGGCGGAGCCGTTGGTGGCGCCAGCCCCTTGGTCCACCGAACACTTGTTGTTGTCGCCGAGGGTTAGCATGCCTTCGTGGCGGGGTTGCCACTGCCACACGACCAGGTAAGGCTCGACGTTGCCGTGAGCGGGGCGCTCGCAATCGTAGTAGCCTGCTTGAACACCGTCAAAGCTCACCGTGACGGTTGATACGTCGGTGACGGAGGTCCCGGGGACCGACCATGTCAAGATGCAGGAACCGGCCAAGCCGTCCTCAGCCATGCGTGCGTTGTCGTACGTGGCGTTTTCCGGGCAAGGATCGTTCGATGTCCGGTCGGGAGCGACGGTTTGCTCCGCCACCACGCGCATGATGGCTCGGTGGATGATGGGCGTACCGTCCTCACCGTTCTTTGCGTAGATGATGACATCGCCTTCCATGCCGTGCTGGCTGTAGCCGAAGGCGGGGTTGCTGCGATCGGTGGCTTCGGCAAAGGTGACGATGGTGTCCGCCGGCTGGTTGTGAACGAGAATCAGGTCGCCCGCATCGATGCTTCCAATTTCACCGGCTTCATTGTGAATCATGGATTTGGACTCCACGACCACAAGGGGCGGCATGGAGCCCGTATGGATGTACATGGCGCCGACCAAGCAGGCGATCATCGCCACGGCAAGCCCAATCTCGAGGACGAGCGAGCGCAGCGGGTCGTGGTCGGACATGAGGGGGCCTCAACCTTACCGCTTCACGCCTCGCTTATCAAGGAAGGCGTTCCATTCTTCAAGATGGCCAGCGCCCAAGGCCTCGGCCGCTTCGACGCCTTCGGCTTTGCGCCGACGCAACTCCGACGTGGACTGGATCTCTTTGAGTTCCTCCAGCAAGGTGACATAGCCACGGAATCGCAAGAACTCCGGGAAGGCCACCAGGAACACGATGAGGGAGATGACGGCTCCGATGATGGCCCCGCCCGTGTAATCGTTCCATTCTGCATGGTCTTGGAGGAAGAGGAGTTGGACCATGCAAGCCACCAGCAAAATCCCGCTGGCCCCTGCTGCCGTGGCACTGATGCCGAATTGCTTGCCGTGTTGATTGGCCCAAAGTCGCCCAAAGAAGCCAGCTTCCTCACTCATGCCTTCACCGACCAAACCAATGAACCGGAGAACTTCAAACCTCCCATCCAGCGCTGTTGTTTGCATCGTTGAGTCGCTGTCCGCGGGGGGCATCATTGAAATGCGATGCAATCCATCAAAGAAGCAGCCGGGTGACCATCATGCGCAAAGCCGTCTTCCTCACGCTTCTCTTCGTGCTCTCCGTGATGTCGCCGTTGGCCGCCGCAGCCACCACGGAGACGCAATTCAAGGACGGTTCGACCTCCTACGAGCACACCTTCTCTCAGAAGGGCGTCGGCCCTGCCGGCGTCATCACGATGCCCATCGGAGCCAACGTCCAATCGGCGACGTTCAATTTGCTCGGAGAGGCCAGCACGACCACCTACACCAATTTCACCACGGATTCGGATTACGGCGGTGCAGGCGATCAGGACTTCACGAGTTCGAATGCAGGTTCGCCCTCGCCGTTCACCACCGCTCGTCGAGACAACCTCGAAGTCAGCAGCCAAACCGTCACGCTCAAGGGGAACCCAACAGAGCTCACGCCACGCTTTTCCTCCACAAATTCGGTCGCAACCCTCGGCAACGCGCACCTCAACACCACCGGACAGTTCGTCGCTTTAAGCGACCAGGGCTACACGAGTCCGACCAAGAAATTCGCCGACCTGACCGCAGCCAGCAACACGCCTTGGGGCTACACCGGCGTGGCCGTTCCTGTCAACAGTTCCGAGGTTCACATCATTCGCTACTCCAGTCAGTACATCTCGAACGCACCGACCAGCATCATGCGAATCGATGCCAGCACGGGAGCCTACCTCGGCACGGCTTCCTACAACACCGGAACGTGCGGCACTTCTGCCACGCGAAGCATTCACGATGCCGCCGTCTACAACGGCAACGTCTACACGGCCCACTACTCGTACTACATGGTGAACAAGTGGGACGTCGGGTGGAACGCCGCTGGCACCCAGGTCCAGTGGGAGTGCAAGTCCTCGTACAACTACCAGTACCCGAACTACATCACGGGCGTTGATTTCGATGACAACACCGGCAAGATGTACATCAGTGTGTACGACACCTCAGCCCGGAACCACTACCTCAAGGAAGTCAACCCCTCCTCGCCAACCGTCGTCACCGGCACGTGGCTCATGACCTCCACCTCCTACTACTACGACCACGGAGCAGGGCTGGCCGTCAGCATGCCCAACGTCATGTACAACATCTACTACATGAACACGGACTACAAGAGCAAGCACTTCCATTACACCATGGCCAGCGGTCTGCTCTCCAGCCAGGGCGAGCGTGTCATGCCCGGTGGCGGCCACTACGGGCTGGTTGATACCGACAACCACAAGGTCATGTTCTCCTGTCACTGGACGAGCACCAGCTATTGCAACCAAGGTCTTCGCAAAGTCCACACCTACGGTGATGGCGCTCACTTTGACGTCCGTTCATCTTCGGTGTCCTCGCAGATGATCGTGGGACAAACCACCTCGATCTCCCGTGCCGTTAACAGCATTGACGTGGACGGTATCTTCGGCTCCTTCCCGACCGGCACCAGCGTCCGCGTAGACGTCTCCAACGACGGGGGCGTCACTTGGAAAGCTGGAAGCGTCGGTCAGAAGGTCACGTTCACCAACTCGGGCACGTCCATCAAGTGGCGAGCCACGCTCAACGGGACGGCGTCCAAGACCCCGGTGCTCGGTGATGTCGTGTTGTCCTACACGACCAACTATCAGACCAGCGGCTACTATTACGCCTACCAGTACATGGGTTCTGGCACCAGCAGCGTGGTTGCTGCCACGGTGGATTGGAACGAAACGCGACCCGCAGGGACCTCCATTTCGGTGAACGTCGGGCACAAGGCCAGTTCATCCAGTTGCGGTACCGGCGGCTCGGGCGTGCAATCCTACACCTCGCCCAACACCACCAAGGCGATGACCGGCAGTTCCTACTACTTCTGCGTCCGCATCATGTTGTCCACGTCCTCCACGGGCGTGACCCCTTCCCTGACGGACCTGTCCATCGCGCTGCATTCCAATGCGCCCAACCAACCCGGTCTGAACATCGATGGCAAGTCCGCATGGCAGCGCGCCTCATCGGCCGGTGCGCTCATCGGTCCGGCGACCGTGTCAAGCCAGCAGTCGGACAACACGCTGCTGCAGAAACTCAACGACGCCATTCCCAACACCGGCTCGGGAACCGTTGACATTCCGGTTGAACTGACCGCAGAATCGGCTGGGAAGCTGTCCATCGTCTCCTTCGAAGTCACCTACACGATGCAAACCACCAACCTCGACATGACCATCCCGAAGGATGAAATCCTCCACGAGCGGATCACGCCCTACGAAGTCGTGTCTCGCCACGTGATCGGTGAAGCAGCCAACTCCATGGTGAGCGCCGAGTTAACGCTCATGACCGCCGGCAGTGCTGCCAACTGGCCCGTGATTTCTTGGCAGTACGGCGACGTGTTCCCCGATCCCAACGACCCGGCGCAATACATTGAGGTTGACCCGACCTCCTACTCCGTGGAAAGCAACGGTATTCTGGAGATTCACTGGAAGTTCTTCGTCACGAGCGAACTGCCCGATCAGGACAACCTGCGCTTCCGCGTCGGTTGCCTCGACGACAGCGGTACGGCAGGCTTTGCCCCTGAACCCCTGACCTCGACCGACGGCATGCGCGTGAACCGCTCGTTCGGCCTCGGCTGGCTGAACGTGCGCGACAACGACGGTGAATTGACCTCCATGGATGTTGAAGACGGTTCGTGGGTCGCTGCGGGTGAGCAACTTCACTTCGTGGGCGCCATGTGGTTCCAAGACACCGATGATGCCCCCAAGGACAGTGCCTTTGACGTCCGCATTTCACGCAACGGCTACGTCGAGGCCACGGCTCGGGACACCACCAACAACAACGGGTCGTTCTTCATCTCCATCGATCTTCCTTCCATCGACGTCGCCGACGGGCTGACCTACGAAGTCCAAACCTACAACGAACGCAATCCCGACCACGTGCAGCAGCCCAACAACGAATGGCGACGCACGTACCTCGTCGACGCAACGCATCCTGAACGCATGGAAGTTGCTCCGGTCGAAGACGCCTACGAAGCGGCGACCAACGAGCAAACCGTCCAGGTGCTTGTCGAGGACAAGGTTGGCCACCCCATGGAGCTTGAACTCAATTACTGGGTGGAAGCCGACCACGACGCCAACCGCAACGGCGAGGCCGACCCGGAAGAGTACGTTTCCAAGTCGGTCACCAACACGACCGAGGCGCGCTCCAAGTGGTTCATCACGACCATCGACACTTCGCGCAACCCCAACATGGGGCGGGTCTCCTACTTCTGGGACGGGGGCGACCAAGCTGGCAACCCGCTGCACTTCACCGTCATGAACGAGGACGACGAGGTGTTGAAGTTCGAATCCAGTGATGGCTTCCTCTACGACGATGCGACCTTCCGCACCCGGAAGGACTCCACCGCCATCTTCACCGGCCTGGAGTGGTTTGGTCATGAGGACAACGATGCGGTGTTCGCCGGCATGGAACAGACCATTTCGCTCGGTTTCATTGACGCCAACACCGCCATCGATTTCGAGTTCATTTCCCTCGTGTTTGACTTTGAAGGTCCCAACCCTGCGCGAGACGCCCAGAGCATCTCCTACTCCGGTACCAACAACACGTTCTGGTCGGACTCGCCCTACATCCACCTCCTCCCCACCAGTCGCATGGTGCAGACCACCAACGAATCCGGCTTGCCGTGGATCCTCTTGGACTTCCACTTCACCTTCAGTTGGGATTGGCCTGACGAAGAGATGGGCGATGTTGCCCTGATGTACAAGGAACTGGGCAGTTCCGACCCCAGCAGAATTCTGCTGCTTGAACACACGTTCCGCGTGGAGAACGACCTGATGCTCTCACCGACCGACTTTGCGGTGGAAGACATCAGCGAACCTCGCACGGGTCCCGTGGCCGATGGCAGTCGTGTTCGAAAGGACGACCGCTTGGCCTTCACCGGCCGCGTGGTCTACGAGGGCAGCCAAACCCCCGCACCTCGGGACGTTGGTATCCTCGTCGAAGTCTTTGACGGTGAGAAACTCTGGTCCGACGGTTCGTTGACCAGCGACGGAGGCTACGCCGTCGAGGTGCCGCTCTCCTCGGCGCTGACGCTCCAGTCCTCGCCCTCTCGCACCTGCCTGATCTCCATCACGAACATTCCCGGTCGTGGCGAGGACATGACGGGGACGTTGGTGTCGACCACACTCCAAGTTGTGGTTGACGATGCTGCACCCCGTGTAACTCGGCGCATTGCACCGCTCAACGTCATCGACATCTCGGCGACGAACGACCTTACTCAAATTGAAGTTGAATTCCAGGGCACGGAAGACGCTGATTTGACAGGCTCCAAGCAGCTCGTCCACTGGGTCATGCGGGACGCTACCCGAACCATGACCATCGGTGCAGGTTCCACGTTGTTGGGCATGCAACAAGACGGGCAGAACGTGATGTGGACCGGTGTGGTCGACATCACGGCCGGGGGGACCATCGACCCCAAGGCCGGTGATTTCGTTGGCTTCTACGTGACCGGCTACGACGCTGCAGGCAACCAATTCCCCGTGGTGTCGAACTCTGAAGCCAGCCCGATTCCAGAATTGGCCTCGGACGACATTGACTTCGAGCGCCAATGGGTCCGTCTGGGTGCGGTTGGCCCCGAACTTCGTGTCAAGAACATCGTGATGAGCGACGATCACATCGCACCCGGCGCGAACATCGACATCACGGCGACGGTTTACAATGCAGGCGGGAACACCACCTCACAGTTCAAAGTCGCCTTCTTTGCTGGTTCGGACGAGACCCCCTTCGACGTCGTCCGTGTGAACGGTATCGATGCCGGAGAGATGTACCCCGTGTCGGTTGTTTGGGAGTCAAAAGATGTTGATCGCGTTCGCGTCGTCGTTGATTACGAAGACGAGGTCCCTGAGGCCAACGACGATGACAACTCTGCAGAACACGCCGTCACCATCGCCTACGGCCAATACCTCGGTTGGTTTGATTCGGTGCGCGAACAGCCCTTGGCGTGGATGTTTGCCATCCTGAGCATCATGACGTTGGCCGTGGTCTTCACGGTCGCCACGCGCACCTCCATCGACTACGGGGAAGGCGCCTTTGCTGAGGACGAAGCAGACTGGGAAGACGAGGACGAAGAGGACGAAGACGACTACGACGGCGACGATTGAGTCAACTTCGTGGAATCGGCGAGGCAAGCCAAATCCTCAAATGCAGTGGGCTGAGGGCATCTCCACGAGGGTGGGGAGAGTATGTCACGCGTCTTCTCCCGGCTTCACCCGAAACTCTCGGACGCACTCGAGGAAAAAGGTTGGAAGCCCACGCCGGTGCAAGAAAACGTCCTGCCTGACGTGATGGAGGGACACGACCGCCTCATCATCGCCCCGACCGGCTCTGGGAAGACCATGGCGGGCATCCTTCCGCTGTTCCATCGCTGCTTGACGGCATCGTGGCCGTCGATGTCCATCCTCTACATCACCCCCCTTCGAGCACTGAACCGTGACGTTGACCGCCGTCTCACCGAACTGGCCGAAGCCGTGGGCCTCCGGGTTGATGTTCGCCACGGCGACACCACGCAGGCGCAGCGAGCGAAGCAAACACGGAAGCCGCCCAACCTCATGGTCACCACGCCCGAAACGTTCCAGCTCATGTTCAGTGGGAAAAATCTGCGCGCCATGCTCAGCACGGTCCAAGCCGTGGTGGTGGACGAGGTTCACGACCTGGCGGCTTCCGAGCGCGGCTGGCAGCTCGGTGTTGGGCTCTCTCGGCTTGAGGCCCTTACGGGCAAACCCGTCCAGCGTCTCGGCCTCTCGGCCACGGTCGGAAACCCCGATGCTGTGGCGCATTGGCTTTCCCCCGGAAAGGCCAAACCGCTCATCACGACGGGTCAGCGGATCACGAAACTCACGGTCGAATCACCGATGCCCCTCCCGGAGGATGAGGTCGGGGCGGTCGATGCCGCTCTCAGTCCCAAACAACACGCTGCTTATCGGCACCTGTGCCATATTCTCCGAACGCAATCGCCCTGTTTGGTGTTCGTGAACAGTCGAAGCGATGCGGAAACCCTCTCCACCCGTCTTCAGGCGATGGCGCCCGACCTCAAGATTGGGGTTCACCACGGTTCGCTGGCCACCGAAACGCGTCAGCAGATGGAAGACGAGTTGCGTGAAGGTGTTCTTTCCGGTTTGGTGTGCACCTCCAGCTTGGAATTGGGCATCGACGTCGGTAGCGTCCGTCGCATCGTACAGGTTCATTCTCCCAAATCCGTTGACCGAATGTTGCAGCGCGTGGGGCGAGCCGATCACCGTCTCGGCGGCGTCGGGCGAGGGCACGTCATCTCGTGGGACGTCGACCACCTGCTCGAGTCAGCCGTCGTGGCGCAGCGAGCCATGGTGGGCGAGATTGAACCGGTGGTGTGGCGAAAACGACCGGGTGTCATCGCTGCGAACCAACTGGTGCTGATGGCGCACTGCTTCAAGGCGGTCAGCATCGACGAAGCCACCCGATTGCTGGCTGCAGCGCCACAATTCGAGGGCTGGCAGCGAGCCGATACCGAGGCCATGCTCCACGTGCTTGCCGAACGATGGGTGCTACGGTACACCCCCGTTCCCAGTGAGGTTCCGTGGTACCGCTGGCCCAAAGCCGTCTACCAGGTGGCGCGAGAGGAAGCCCTTGCTCGAGGAGAAGAACTTCCCGAAGAACTCCCGCTTTACAACACGCCGGACGAGTCCGTCCCACGCCTCTACACCGAACGAACGGTGGACGTTCCAAAGCGCTTCGCGCGCGGCTGGTTGTCCACCGCAGGCAAAACTCGCGAGTGGGTGTCCAACCATCTCTCCATGATTCCCGACAAGAAGACGTATCGCGTTCGCGATGCCGTGACCCGGCGAAGCCTCGGCAACGTCGACGAAGCCTTCGTCCTCAGTCTGAACGATGCGGGCGAGGACGACGACGGGACCCCTCGTCGCTTCGTGATCGCAGGGCGGACCTGGCTCATCGTGGACGCAGACCCGGAGCAATCTGAACTGCTCGTGGCGCCGGTCAACGACCACGGAAAGGCGCCGCAGTGGCTCGGCGAACTGCCGCCCGTGCCCGAATCCGTTGCTCGCGAAGTGGGCTACCTCCGCCACCTCATCGCTCACGACCTCGGTTTGCTCGAGGCTCCGCAACAGCCCGAATTGGACCCGCTGGCGTTGGTTCCCCCTCGAAGCGCTGAACTTCTTGACTACCCGCTGGACGACGAGGCGAGGAGCATGCTGGCAGAGACCATTGCGGCTCACGTGGAGGCCACCGGCACCCTGCCCACCGACCGCATGATGACGCTTGAGGAACGGGACGACGCGTTCGTCCTCAACTGCTGTCAGGGCTCGAAGATCAACGAGGCCCTGGGCAACTTCCTGCTCGCGATGGCTTCGACCAAATCCGGCAGTTGGGGGCGTCTCATCGTTGAGCCAACCCGCATTGCGCTCCAGGTGGGCGGCGTGCGACCGGAAGACATCCGAGGATGGCTGATGGAAACGCCGCCCGAGGCCATTGAACAACTCCTCAGCATCACCGTTCCCAATTCCCGCCAGGTGCGGTGGCGATTTGCGCAGGTAGCCAAAATCTTCGGTATTTTGCGCCACGGCGTTGACCCCCGCCGCATCAACCTGCAGGCCCTTCTTCGCAAATATAGGGGAACCGTCGTCATGGAGGAGGTGCTTTCGAAACTCTTCCACGAGCGCATGGACGTCAAGGGTGCCACCGACGTGCTACGAGGGCTTCAGTCCGGCGTCCTCTCGCTTGAGATCACGTCTCAAGGTCCGCTCGGCCTGTCCAATCGAACCCAAGACGACATGCTCCTGCCCAACTGGGACAACGCGGCGCTGCGAGAGCGTCTGCGTGGCCGTCTCACCAACGAACGTGCGGCGCTTTGCTGCCTCCGATGCCACGGCATCCGCCGATTCCGTGTCGCACGGTACGAATCCATGGACCGACCGGGAACCTGCCTCAAATGCGGTGGGAAGCGCCTTGCCGTTGCCCGAGAGGGTCTGCAGGAGATGCTCGAGAAATGGGTCTCGTCCGACGATCAAAAAGAGCAGGACCGGATGATGAAGAACGCCGATTTGGTCGCCAATCGAGGCGTTGAGGCCATCATGTGCCTGATGGGGCGGGGCATCGGTGAAGCGACCGCGAACCGTCTGCTGGTGAAGGTACCGCCCGGCGACAGCGAAGGCCTGCTTCAAGCGATTCACAAGGCCGAGGTTGAGTACGCTCGCACCCGCCGCTTCTGGGGCTGAGGCTACCTTCAGGCAGCGATGGGCTCCGCTTCCTTTCCGTCAACCGTTTTGTTCTCCAGTGCTGGCAACTCGCTGAGGCTCAACCGCAGCACACCCGCCGCCAACAGGGCAGAGAGGATGAACAAGGCAGCACCGGTGAAACCCGGTGTGCCAATGCCGACGCGGATGGTCACCGTGGAGAGCACGAACCCGGTGTTGCGGGCCAGTTGAGGGAAGTCCGTGATGTGCTTGTAGGACACGAGGAGGATGATGATGTCGGAGAGGATGAGGAAGGTGAAGAAATCAAGGAAAAACACCGTGCGGCTGAGATCGCCTTCACCGTCGAGGGTGCTCATCGACCACGACGTGAAGGAATACAGCGCCAACAGCACGTACACACCGGCCAGGCCGCACGCGAGGGATTTCTTTTGCTGAACGAAGCGTGTCACGCCCTCGTCGGTGTCCTCGTCGTGTTTTGACGTCAAGGTCACTCGCCGGAAGTACA